>JBAUOG010000274.1:0-8613 GCA_049579625.1 Bryobacteraceae bacterium | reverse complement strand
CTGCACAAGCAGTCGAGCGATGTTGCTGGTAGTGCGCGGCAAGCCGGTTTGGACAAACTCCATCAGGCAAATTGCTTTCGCCACCCGGCTTGCCAATCCGGGGTAGTCCTTGTCTTCGTCGAAGCGCTGAATGATGTCAAGTATGTCCTTCTGCCTCTCCCAAGGAGTATTTCCCTCGACCAGTTCATAGATCTTGTCGATACTCACCAGAGCGGCGACGAGTTGATGGGCGAGCCGGGTCTGGTCGGACACGAGCATCTCGAAGGACTGCTTGACGATGGTGCGATTGCTGCTGCCGATGTACTTTGACGCATGGGGCTGCCGCCCCAAGCCGGCCAGGATGTCAATGGAGATGTCGATCAAATGCGGGAGGTAAGGATAGGACTGGACAAACTCATCCTCGTCGAACTCGGTGCGGCGTGAGGACCGCTCCAGCTTTACGTTCTGGATGAGCGACGCGCCGTGGTCCCGGAATAGCTTCCTGAGGATCGGCGCCTGGCCCTGCTTCTTGCGGAGCACACGATGGGTGACGACTTCGCGGATGCCGGCGTCAGACAGGTCGACTTGGTGCCTGAAAAGGCCCAGCGACTTAGGCACGTTGATGAGACTGCCCGGGATGGAGTCGCAGACCTCTTCGAGCGTCGACTGGGCCGTCACAATGATCCACGCTGGACCCGGGATCTTCCCGGCCTTCAGCCGCTCAACACCTTGCCTGCCAAACTCCTCGACGACGGCAAGCAGGTTTTGGAGGCATTGACCGTTATGCGCAACATGTTGGTCCACTCCGTCCACTATGAAAGCGAAGGTTTTCCCAGGGCGGCGGACGTCACATAGATCAAACGATCTCTCAACCAATTCTCTGACAGTCAGCCGACTTGACGGCCGAGCCGTATTGGTGTCGTCCAAATCGCGCAGCAGGATCCCGTACATGGCGTCGGCGATGTGCTCCGAGCCGGCTTCGAGCGATGGCTGCATTTGGACGTCGAGCATGAAGATCTCGTATGGGACCGCTCGGTTGAGGAACTCAACGGACTCGGTGACCAGCTTGGATTCCACCTGCTTCAGGAAAAGTGAACTGGCGCGGGCGCCGCCTACTTCACGGTTCCCCAAAACGTATCCGAGGTTTTTCGCGAAGGAAGATTTGCCAGAGCCGGAGAAGCCTGAAATCCAGACTCCAACGTCTTCGCCCGGCGATTTCGGAGCTGCCGCCATCGCGGAGAACAGGCGCTCGTACTCGGCCCTGATACGATCTGTCGCAATGTATTCCGACAGCTCAGCGGACACGCTATCCGGATCGTCGTTGTCGAGCTTGATGAATTCCTCGACAGGCTTGGACAAGTCGCGGTCCAGTAGATCGACGATTCTGATCATGACGTTCTCATACTCAACTTACACGCCGAGGTCATAGCCAAGAACCTGAGGGCTTGTGAAGTACATCTTAATAGGCAGCCTATTTGTCGTCCTGTTCGATCACTCGGGGATTCAGCTGGTTCGGATAGAAGACCCGGCGTTCGCCCGGATAGGGGGTCGAGAAGCCTTTTGTGGCGTACCAGATGGCGTGATTCAACAGGTTTGGATCGGCGACGTCCGGCGCCTGAGTTGGTCCATGGGGAAAGAATTTCGCGAGCTCGTTTCGCCAGGCCTTTTCGAGCTTGCTCTTCGGCGCCGGATTCAGCGTGTCCAACGGGATCCGATTCGGGATTGCGCTGAAAGGTTTCACGTCCGCGGAGTCTTCGAACGCATTGGTCATGGCTGATGCCAACAGGTCGTGTTGGTTCATGGGAGGCAGGCCCAGCAATTCCTCAATTGTCCGAAGCATGTTTATTTGCGTGTAATAGCTGTGATTAACCTGCGATCGTTTAACGTACGGGCTTGCGATGAACGCCGTAGAGCGATGTCCATCTACGTGATCCGCGCCGGATTGTGCGTCGTCTTCGACGATGAAGATAGCGGAACTGGACCAATATGGGCTGTGGCTGACGGCATCGACCAGACGGCCAACCGCTACGTCGTTATCCGCAACTTGTGCGGCTGGGGTTGGAAATCCGACACTCGTCCCGCTAGTGTGATCGGTGCAAAGGGTCATCACAATCAGGTTCGGCAAGTTGCTGTTCTCGACGTAGGATTCGAAGTCCTTCAGAAAGATATCCAGCCGGTACTGATCTGGAATCCCGGTGTTGAAGTTGGGGAAGTCCCGGTTGAGGTGTTCCTCGACCGACGGTACGTCCGCAACCGCCCGGAACCGGCCGATTGGCACATGCAGCGTCCCGGTCTTTTTGCCTTCGAGAATAAGGGAATCGTTGTACCAGGAAGTCCAACTGCCGAATTCCTGGCTGGGCCCGTCGAAGCGCGGCGCAAACTCCCCGTAGATACGGACGCTCAAGCCATGGGCAAGCGCTTCCATCCAGATGAAGCCGGTGGGCGAATAGGCCAAGCTGTCGCCGCCATTGTAGGGGTAACTGCGGTTAAAGTCGGTGAACTGCTTCTCAACGTAGTCGGGAGCAATGGCCTGATCGGTCCATTGATGGCCGTCGGCGGAGAGAAGGCCGGAATCGTAGAAATTGTCGAACAATACGAAAGCATCGGCGAGCGCGTGCTGATTCGGAGTTACTGCCGTGCCGAACTGAACGAGTTTCGGATCGCCATTTCCTCTGGCGTCGTCGCCCAGAACTTGGTCGTAGGTTCGATTCTCCTTGATCACATAAAAAACGTGCTTTATGAGGTGGTCGCGGAAGGGCAGAGGCTTGTACTGCGGTTTGTCGCGGTCCGTCCAGCCGTTATTGGAAGCGACTTGGGTGTTGTATCGAGCGAATTCCGCTGTCGTCGGCAGAGGAACAACGGAGACGCTGCCCACGAACGTGTGAGTATTCTTGCCGCGGGGCGTTCCTTCATCGGGCACGGCGGAACCTACCGAAGTACCTTTCGTGTTCACTACGATCAGCCTCTCCGGAAGTGCGGCCGCGCCGGTCTGCTGTGGGGTCTGTGCGGAGACGATGGCTACAGAGGCGGGGTACCATGCCGTGGGCACGAGGCCTTCGAAATTCAGATGCCCATTCGTCCATTGATAGAAAGCGGCAGCGTTGTTGGCTCCCAGGGTCACCACAAGTTCGTTCCTGGAGGTCATTGCGAGGCCGTTGGGCGAACTGCCAAAGGGCGCATTGGGAAAGGTCTGGATGTGAAGCGTCTCAATGACTGTGTTCGTTCGGGAGTCGATCACGGAAACAGAATCGCTGTTGCTGTTTGCCACGATAACAAAACCGTTCGAAGAGAGTATCGCGGTAGGCTGCAAACCGACCGGGATGCTATGAATCAAAGCGTGCGTCGACAAATTGATTACGCTCACCGTGCCAGTAATGGACGCGGCCGATCGTCGATCGGCCACAATCGGAGTACCTGCGGACAGGTCCGTAAACTCTCCCGGCTTTGCCGTGCGGCCACCTTGGTTGGTAACGTAGGCAAAATCGCCGACGATGGCGACGTTTGTCGGCGCATTTCCGACCGCGATTTTGCGGGTGAACTTGCGCTTGGTTAGATCGATCACACCGAGCGAATTGGCCATATTCAATACAACGTAAAGCGTTGTCTGATCGGGCGAAAGAGCCAGCCCTCCGTTATTGACGGCCCCCGCAGCGGCCGGAAGCTTGATCTGAGCGTCGAGAGCCAGCGTACCGTCGCTAGCGACTTTAGCGATTGAGATTAGGCCGTCGTCCTGGGAGAAATACAGATGAGTTCCATCTTGCGAATAGATCACGCCGTCATACGAAGCATGGTTGTTACCCGGATTGAACTCTTGTTTTACGTTTCCGGCGACCAGATCCACAATCACCACCGGCGAGGTCGGAAGGGTCGATTCTCCTGAGCCAGTATTCAGCACGGCGGCGGTATTCCGGTTCGGGTTGACGGCGACAGCAAGCGGACGCCCGTTGAAACTGATCTGCCTTCCAGCGGGGGTGACAATCTGGTTGGTTGGGACGACGAAGCTTCCGTCGGCTTGCGGCCCCACCCGATAATCATGCAGTGCCTGGGCGCTCACGATCGTGGCGGAGATCAAGGATGCAGCAAGATAAAGAGTGGGCGACTTCGAATTGCTCATAAGCCGGCATTCCCATTTTTGCTTTCCCACTGCGGGGCAATATACACCAGTTGCTTGCGCAGCTGGTCAGCGAGCAGATCATCGAGAACTTTGTCAACAACTTTCGGGGCGGGCCTCCGACCTGGCCTCCGACCCCAATGCATGCCCTACCGGCCGACGATGACGCTTTGTTGCGCCGCCGTCCCCGGAGAACACGACGTTAGCGTCCTCCTATTCATCTCGCAGCGTCTTTGCGGGGTCGATTCCTGCAATTCGAAGCGTTGGCACGGTACTGGCAACTAGTGTCACCAATGCAAGCGTGAAGATGACCGCCAGCATTGTAGGCGCGTCGTAAACTCCTATTCCATAGAGCACGCCCTCCATGGCCCGCAATGCTCCCGCACTTAAGATCAGGCCCAAGGCGAGCCCCACTAACGAGGCTTGTACTCCCGGCGCTCCGACATGGATCATGGCTTGGCGAACTGTGGAACCCAGAGCCATGCGGATGCCGATGTCGCGCGTCTTCTGCGCCACGATGTTCGCCACCAGCGAGAAGATTCCGACAGCACTTAGCAGCAAAGCTAACGCCGCCATCGCGCCCAGCAGCGCCACTTCAACACGCTGTGTCGCCAGAGTCTTCGCCAGCAGATCGCTCATGTTGTAGAAGCCCGAGAAGGGCAGGTTGGGATCGACACTCGCCAGCGCGCGCTGCATCTCCGCTGTCAGTCCCTCTACCGTACCGGCCGTACGGACGATCCAATTGGGCTGGAACCAAACGTGAACCAGCCCGAGAAACCGCGGGTCCACTTGCGTGGCGGGAATATACATGGCCTCTTCGCCGGTGAGCGGCGCCGTCGCGTCCAAGCCCGGTGGGACGGGCACGTCGTCCACCACCCCGACAATCATCATGTTCTTATCCAGATAACGGCCCACTGGATTCGCGCCGTGGAGGAACTTGCGCACAAATGTCTGATTGACGATGGCCACGCGCTGCGCATCCGGGCCGTCTGCCTCGGTGAAGGAACGCCCTGCCCGGATCGGCATCTGCAGTGCCTCGAAATAGCCAGGGGTGACGTACACCTCATCCGTTTGGACCGCCTGCCCTGCTTCTTTGCCGTCGCTAATGATCAGCCCTCCGTTATTCAAGGCGCGCTCGTAGGGCAGGCTCAGGCCGACAGCGGCCTGTTGCACGCCGGGAATCTGCCGAATAGCGGCTGTGCTCTGCTCCAACAACTTCCGAAAGGCGGCGCCATCGTGGAAGCGCGCATCGTCCAGCGAGGCTTTGGCGGTCATAACACCCTTGGGATTGAACCCCGGCGGCAGCGTCTCCAGGCTGATCAGGGTGCGGATCAGCAAGCCGGACGCGGCCAAAAGAACCACGGTCAGAGCCACCTCGCTGGCGATCAATGCCTCGCGCAGACGCTGGCTGCCGGTTCCGGCGACAGCGCGGCTGGACATCGACGACCGCAGATCCACCTTGGCCGCACCCAGCGTTGGGAGCATGCCAAACAGGACGCTGGTCAACAGGGAGGCGATTAGTGTGAAGACCATCACGCGGCCATCGAGTGAGACGCCGGCGACAGGGAGGAAGCCCTCAGGCAAGAGCAGCAAGAGCCCGCGTAGCGCGAGGAAGCCCACTCCGAGACCGACCGCTCCGCCTACCAGTGCGAGGAGCAGGTTTTCGATCCAGAACTGTTTCTGGATCTGCCAGCGCGAGGCTCCCAGGGCCAGCCGCGTCGCGACTTCTGAGGTGCGCCGCATCATGCGTACCAGCGTCAACCCGGCTAGATTGGCGCAGGCGATCAGCAGGATCAAGCCGGCCGCCAACATCAGAGCCAGAACCTGCGGGCGCAGCTTCGCCGTCTGGCCCATCTGCAGCGGGACCGAATAGTAGGTCACCTGCGCGCCAGGGTTGTTCTGTAATTCATAGCGTCCAGTGCGGAGGGACCACGTGCGGTCGATCTCGGCATTTGCTTCCTGCCAGTTGGCGCCATCGCGCAACCGGGTTATCGCGTCGAAGTTCGTGCCACCTCCTTCGCCGGCGCGACTGGCCTGGAGCGCCGTATAGACGTCGGCATTTAACGGAGTCGTCGCCCCTTGAGGCAGCACGCCGATCACCGTGTAGGGCGCCCCCTTCAGCAGGATGGCCTGCCCAAGAATGTTCGGATCCTCACCGAAGAGGCTATGCCAGAGACTGTAGCTGAGAAGCGCAGTGTTGGGCCCGTGGGGACGGTCCTCGTCCTCTGAGAAGTTCCGACCAATCGCGGGTTGAATCGCCAGCACGTCGAGATAGTGGGCAGAGACGCGTCCGTCGTGCACGTACTGCACATGCTGACCCGCCTGGAGATTCACGCCCGAGGCTCTTGGACTTGATATAGCGGAGATCAGCGCGGGCACATTGTCGCGCAGCAGCTCCCATTGCTCACCATTCAGGTGATGCCGCTCATCGGAGGCCCTGGGGCCGGTGACACGCGTGTAAATCGTGCCCATCCGCTCGGGGCGCGAGTACGGCAGGCTCATCAGCATGAGCGCGTTCACGATGGAAAAAATTGCGGTATTTGCGCCAATGGAAAGCGCCAGCGTGAAGATGACTGTCGCGGTGAAGCCAGGATCGCGCCTCACCTGGCGCGCCGCCAATTTGAGATTCTGTTTGAAGGCATCCATTGACGAGCCTCTCGGCGAGATAGCAGGCATTTCCCACTGGGGAGACACTTTCCGCCGTATCGTCATACGATCAAAGGACGGATCAAGTTTCAAAAAAAAAGACTGCTCAAATACGTCAGCGCTTGCGGAACTCTCCCTGCGTCACTCGCGGCCAGAGGTATGCCGGGACGCAGGTATGATGTCGGTGCGCGCGAAATCTTCGCCCTTGTAGAGCAGTGGCTCCTGAAAGCGCTTCGCCGTGGCGTAGCTGATGCAGTCGCCGAAATTTAGTGCCGCCGGATGTCGCCCTTTTCCATACTGGCGAAAGGCAAGGCGGGCCAGTGGCAGTATGGATTCGTCAAACTGCACAATAGTGAGCTCCAACTCTTCAATGGCGCCGTCCAAGTCGAGCCGTGTAGGCTCGTATCTGCCTTCGAGGACAATCGATGCCTCAAGTACTGAGGCTGTCGAGATCCGAACCTCCAGCGCCTGGAAAATCAGCTCCGAGAACTCCGCCGCCTCTCGCTCTTGGAAAAGAATAGCCAGCAGCGCAGACGTGTCAACTACCACTAGTGGGGTAAGCCTTTCTCGTCATAGAGGAAGTTGTCCATCTCCTCTTGCGTCGGCGCCGGACCCTTCAACTGAGCGGAGAATTTTTCGGCCACGGACATAATTCGTTCGTACCGGCGTGCCGCGTCCATCTGCCGCCTGATCCGCCGCAATTCCGCTTGGAGCGCGTCATGCACTGCCTTTGTCTTGGTGGTACCAGTCAATTGAGATAGCTCGTCCGCGAGCCGGGTCGTCTCAGAGTCCGCAATATATAACGGCATATATATCCAGTATATATCGCGGGAGGTAGCTTGGCCCCCCTACCGCATGTTCGCCTTTAGAATCTTCTTCCTTAGCCGGATCGACTTCGGCGTAATCTCCACTAACTCATCATCCCGGATAAACTCCAGCGCCTGCTCCAGGTTGAGAATCCGTGGTGGCACCAGCCGGATCGCTTCGTCCGCCGTGGACGAGCGCATGTTCGTCAACTTCTTTTCCTTGACGATGTTGACGTCCAGATCCTTGCCACGGGCGTTCTCGCCGATGATCATGCCCTCATAGACCTCGGTGCCGGCGGAGATGAAGATCACGCCGCGCTCTTGCAGGTTGTAGATGGCGAATCCGGTCGCGTGCCCGGCACGATCCGACACCAGCGACCCGGTCGGTCGCGTTTCAATGTCGCCCTGCCACTCCATGTAGCCGCGAAACAGCGAGTTCATGATCGCCGTCCCCTTGGTATCGGTGAGCATCTCGCTGCGGATGCCAATTAACCCGCGCGATGGCACATCGAATTCCAGCCGGACACGCCCTGAGCCGTGGTTAACCATCTTCGTCATCTTGCCCTTGCGCTGGCCCATCTTCTCAATCACCACGCCAATGAACTCTTCCGGGCAATCGATCACCAGCAGTTCCAACGGTTCATGTAGCACGTCGTTGATCTTACGGGTGATGATCTCCGGCTTGCCCACCTGCAATTCATAGCTCTCGCGACGCATCATCTCAATCAGAATCGCCAGCTGAAGTTCGCCGCGCCCCATCACCTTGAATGCATCCGGGCCGCCCGCTTCCTCAACCCTTATCGAAACATTGGTGAGCAGTTCTTTGTCCAGCCGGTCCCGCAGATTGCGCGACGTCACAAAGTCGCCTTCCCGCCCGGCAAAGGGCGAGTTGTTGACCGTGAATGTCATCGCAATGGTCGGCTCATCGATCTGGATATGCGGCAGCGGCTGTGGGTTATCTGCCGAAGTCACCGTCTCGCCGATTGTGATGCCTTCCACTCCGGCGATCGCCAGAATGTCACCCGGCTTGCCGATGGTCTCGTCCACGCGCTTCAAACCCTCGAAGGAGAA
>JBAUOG010000273.1:0-8423 GCA_049579625.1 Bryobacteraceae bacterium | reverse complement strand
GATCAGCAGCGTGAATGCTCCCAGATTCATCACGGCGTAGACAAAAAGATAAACGTAAACCCCCTTGAGGCCCGCTCGAGTGTTGGCGACAAGGCCCAGCAGTATGTAGCCAACATGTGCAATGGAGCTATAGGCAAAGAATCGTTTGAGGCGGCTCTGGTTGAGTGTGGCGATGCTGCCGATGGTGAGGCTTGCTACCGCGGCGACAGCGATCATGGGCCCCCATATTGGCCGCGCCGGCGACAGTGTCATGAGTAGCAAGCGGATCAACGCAGCGAATGACGCCACCTTCGAAGCAACAGCGAGGTGGGCCGTCACCGGCGTCGGAGCTCCGTCATAGGCGTCAGGCGCCCAGGTATGGAACGGGACCGCAGAGATCTTGAACAGCAGGCCGACCGAGATAGTGACGGTGGCGAGGATCACGAACGGGTCGCGCGGCCCGCGCTCCATAACTACGGCGGCAATCTCCGTGAGCCGGGTCGAACCGCTAATGCCGTAGAGAAGGGAAAACCCATACACTACAAAGCCGGAAGCCAGCGCGCCCAGCAGAAGATACTTGAGTGCCGCCTCGTTGGAGTGGCGATCCGTGCGGGTGAAGCCGACCAGGATGTAGAAACTGACCGCTGCGGTCTCCAGACCCACAAAAAGCAATACGAGATCCACCGCCGAGGCCATGAAGTACATACCGCACAGGGCGAATAACGCCAGGCAATAGAACTCCGGCCGATGCTCGTGGGAGATCTCGAGATACCGGTAGGCGCTGAGAAACAGAATGGCGGTTGCTACCAACACAACCCCATTGGTGAACAGTGACAGCGCATCAATCGTCACGGAATTCTGCAGTGCGGTAATTACGGACTGCCCCGCATCGTCGAGTGCCCGCCACTGCAGGAACAGGGCGTAGCCTGTGAGCGCCAGACCAACCAAGCCGAAGCCCATGACGCCGCGTTTCGCCTGGTCCGCATATCGCGCGGCCACATCCAGCAACATCGTCGCGCACGCGAAAATGGACAGCAGCAGTGGCGGCAGTAAAGCCAAATGATCGGCGCTGGTGTAACTGAAGGCGGTCATGGCTGCTTCTGCAACGCCGAAGGAAACAAGTCCGAGGCCTTCACCGGGCTGGCGGCGTTCAATCGCTGTACGATCTCACGCACGGGCCCGTTGACGATTGAAAACATCGGCTTCGGGTACAGGCCGATGGCGAACGAGAGCAGTACCAGCGGCAGCACAATCAGACGCTCGCGCCAACTCAGGTCAGGCAATGCCCGATTCGCTTCGTACTTCAGCGGACCCAGCATCGTTCGCTGGTATAACCAAAGCAAGTAAGCAGCGCCCAAAATCAAACCGATTGCGCCGACCAGCGCCCAGATCCAATTCACTGCGAACGCCCCGGAGAGAATGGAGAACTCGCCAATAAAACCATTCAGCAAAGGCAGGCCAGCCGATGCGAAAACAGTGATCGCAAAAACAGTCGCAAAGGTCGGCATCACTTGCGCCAAGCCGCCGAAATCGGCGATCTCGCGCGAGTGCCGGCGCTCGTAGATAAACCCTACCAGCAGGAATAACAGCCCGGTGGTAATACCGTGGTTCACCTGCTGGATGATGCTGCCGGCGAGGCCGCTTTCGTTCAGCGCGAAGATTCCTAACGTGCAGAAACCGAGATGGCTTACCGATGAGTAGGCAACAAGTCTCTTCCAGTCACGCTGGGTCAGGCAGATCAACGCCCCGTAAATGATGGCGATGAGCGACAGAGCCACCATCGTATTCACGATCCAAGGCTCCATGGATGCCTTTGGCAGCAAGGGCAATGAGAAACGCATGAATCCATACGTGCCCATCTTGAGCAACAGACTGGCGAGCACCACCGACCCGGCCGTGGGCGCCTCGACGTGTGCGTCAGGCAACCAGGTGTGAAACGGGAACATGGGAATCTTTACGGCGAAACCCAGGAACAGCGCAAAGAAAATCCACTGCTCGGTGCCGGAGTCCAGGCTCAGTTGCATCAACTTAGTCAGATCGAAGGTGTAGACGCCGAACTTCTGTGCGTACTGGAAATATAGCGCCAGAAACCCCAGCAGCATGAAGACGCTGCCCAGCAACGTGTATAGAAAGAACTTGATGGCTGCGTAGGAGCGCCTTGGTCCGCCATAGATGCCGATGATGAAGTACATGGGAATCAGCACGACGTCCCAGAACAGATAGAACAGGAAAAGATCGAGCGACAGAAAAACGCCGAGCACCCCTGTCTCCAGCAACAGCAGCATCGCGTAGTAGAGTTTCGGGCGATCCAGGGCTGAATTCCAGGAACACCAAACTGCTAGGAACGAGATCAGCGTGGTCAGCAGCACCAGTACCAAACTGATGCCGTCGATCCCCAGCAGGAACTGGGCGCCGATGGTTGGAATCCAATCGCGGCGCTCCATCATCTGGAAACCGCCTAAATCAGTATGAAAGTTGGCCAGCAGGAAAAGGGAGGCAACCAAGGTGCCGGCCGCAACGATGTTGCTCCACCAGCGCAGCAAATGAATCCGCCCCGATGGAATAGCGAGCAGCACCAGCGCTCCGGCAAGCGGTAGCAACAGCACAGCGGAAAGTAAGTGGCGAAGTATCAAGTTAGTGAGCCAGGTAGTAGCCAAGCGCGGCCAGCAGCCCCGCTATGAAAACAAGTGCGTAGGTTTGAACGAATCCGGTTTGGAGCGCGCGAGCCGGCGATGATAAGAACTGCAGCGTGCCGGACGTGCCGCGAACGAGTCCGTCGATCAAGTAACGGTCCACCCATCGCGAGGCCTTCGAGACTTGTCTTGTCGCCCACGCCGAACCATTCACAAAACCATCTAGCAAATGGCGATCTGCGCGAGCCGCGCCGCGGGCGGTGCGAAGCACCAGGCCATCGAGAATCCGTTCCTCATACACGGCGTCTACGTACCAACGGTTCCTCAGCATTCTTGCCAGTGGAGCGAAGCGATTATCTAGGGCATTTCGAGCGGCCGGTTTTGAAACGTAGAAGTGATAGGCGAGCCAGATGCCTCCGAGCGAGATTGCACCGGTCAAAATCATCAACGGCCACTCCGACCAGCGGATCGGTCTCAACAAACCGGCAAACACGCAGCCGATTGCCAGCAGCCTCATCGGCATCAACATCAGCGCGGGTGATTCATGCGCCATCTCCTGGCTGCCGTGCCGCTGCGGCTTGCAGAAGAAGATCAGAAAGATCAGCCGCCCGGCATAGCAGGCGGTTAAGAGTGAGGTCCCTAGTCCCACCCCAAACAGCAGCCACCCGTTCGGAGCGCCCAGCGTGGCGCCCAGTACCGCGTCCTTCGAAAAGAACCCAGCCAGGCCTGGAACGCCCGCCAGCGCGAGCGCGGCAACCGTCATAGTCAAGAAAGTCACCGGCATCTTCTTTCGCAGGCCGCCCATCTGCCGCAGATTCTGGTTGCCATGCAGCGCGTGGATCACCGAACCCGCGCCGAGGAACAGCAGCGATTTGAAGAACGCATGTGTCACCAGGTGGAAAATGGCCACGCCGAACGCGCCGGCGCCGAGCGCCATGAACATGAAACCAATCTGGCTAATGGTTGAGTAAGCCAGCACGCGTTTGATGTCGTTTTCAACCAACGCCACCGTTGCCGCAAAGAGGGCAGTCAACGCCCCCAGGATGGCTACGCCCTGGCTTACTTCGGGCGTAGCGCTGAATAGGAAGCCCGATCGCGCCACCAGGTAGACACCGGCACACACCATGGTCGCGGAATGGATCAGCGCCGAAACGGGAGTGGGGCCTTCCATCGCGTCGGGCAGCCACACGTGAAGCGGAATCTGTGCCGATTTACCCAGCGCTCCAATCAACAGCGTGGTGGTGATTGCCACGAGAGCTGTGTGCGGAATCTCACCGGCGCGCTGGGCGATGGTCTCAAACTGCAGCGATCCGCAAACCTGGTAGAGCCCGAAGATGCCCAGCAGGAAGCCGGCGTCGCCAATGCGATTGACGATGAAAGCCTTGGTAGCCGCGTGTCCCGCCTTGTAGCGCTCGTAATGGTAGCTGATGAGCAGGTAGCTGGCGAAGCCGACGCCCTCCCATCCGGCAAACAGCAACAGGTAGTTGTCGGCCAGCACCAGCAGCTTCATCATGGCCAGGAACAACAGCAGAGATCCGTAGTAACGCCGCTGGTCCTTCTCCTCGCGCATGTAAGCCAGCGAGTAAACGAATACCATCAAGCCAATGCCGTCCACCAGCAGCAGCAGCGCCGCGCTGAGGCCGTCCATTTGCAAGCCTAGCGTCGCGCCAAAGCCTGGAATCCATTCGCCGAGCGACAAGTGCAGCCCGGAGCCGCGCAGCTTGAACTCGGAGAAGCAGGCCAGCGAAGCCGATAACGACGCCAGCACCGCCAGCGTGGCAACAAAGCCGGGCCAGCGCAGTGGTCTCCCGCGCTGCACGCCCGGCCGGTTGGCAAGCAACAGCAGCAGCGTTGCCAACAAAGGAAGCGCCAAGGTGAGCAGGAGCAGCTGTGCCGTTACCATTTCAGAAGGTCCAGTTCGTCGGCCAGCACCGTGCCGCGATTTCGAAACAACGCAATCAGTACGCCCAGACCCACCGCCGCTTCGGCTACCGCCACCGCGATCACGAAGAGCGCAAACGCCTGGCCCTGAGTTTGGTTGTGCATCCGCGAGAAAGCCACCAGATTGATATTCACCGCGTTGAGGATCAGCTCAATCGACATGAGGATCACAACGATATTCCGGCGCAGCAGAACGCCAAGCGTGCCGATCACAAGTAGTAAAGCACTGACCACCAGGTAGTGCAGGGCGGGAACGGCGTGGGTCATTCGTCCGCTCCTGAACTCTGCTCAGGCCCCGAGGCCTCGCGCTCCGGCCGCCGCTGCCCCATCCAGACCGAACCAACAATTGCAACCAGCAGCAGCACCGATACTAGCTCGAAAGCCGCGAAATCATGCGAGAACAGCGTATCGGCGAGTTGCTCTGTGTTTCCAGCCGAAGCGGGTTTCTCGATGCTAACCGGAAGCCGCCCGCGCACCAACAGCGCCAACAGTTCGCCAGCCAGCGCGAGTCCAGCCAGCACGATCGCCGGCCAGGTCCGCCGGAACTGCCGCAGCTTTGCCGCAGCATCCAGATTCACCAGCATGATGACGAAAAGAAACAGCAGGGTGATGCCGCCGATGTAGACGATGATCTGTGCCACAAATAGGAACTCGGCGCCTTCGAGTAGAAACAGCCCCGCCACGCCCAACAGCGACACCACCAACCAGACTGCGCTGAGAATCGGGTTGCGCCGCGTGATGCAAAGAACACCGCCGGCCAGCACCAACAAGCTGAACAAGTAAAACAGGGCTGTGTCGAGTATCTCGGGGGTAGCAGTCATCGTTTGAAGTCAGCGCTTGAAGTCGAGTGGCCGCGGGCCTTCCTCAAGCATCTGCCGGTCCCAGATCTGCCCTTGCCGCGTGAACGTAGCCAGTTCAAAATCCTGTGTGAGTTCCAGCGCGTCCACCGGGCATGCGTCTTCGCAGAGTCCGCAGAACATGCAGCGCGATAGATCGTAGGTGAAGTAGGTCAGCACCTTGTGTTTGGTCTTGGGATCACGTTCCGCACCCACCACAATCAGGTTCTCCGGACACGCTTTTGCACACAGGTCGCAGGCGATGCACAGCGTCTCGTTCGTGTCGGGATTGTTGTTCAGCCTGGGTGCGCCGCGGTACCGTTCGGCCACTTGCGGCCGTTCGAGCGGGTATTGCTCGGTGGTGATCTCACGGGGCCTCTGGTGCCGGAAGGTCACACCCAGCCCTTTCAGCAGATCGATCAGCAGGAATTTGTTTAGCCAATGGCGCATTCAGAATCGACACGCAGCACGAAGGCTCGGATTGCCTTTGGCGCGTAGCCTCGCCTCGGGACATCGGCAGGGGCAGCCTCGGCGGATCGCGGCAATCGCTTTGTCCCGAGTACCGTTCTCTCAATCATAACTGCCGCACTCCCGCACCGCGAAGGGAAGGTAGCGGATGGTCAATATCCTGCGTCGATTGGAAAACTGAAGAATTACAAGGAGTTAGGATACCCTATCGATCTACTTCCCCGAGCACGATATCAATAGTACCGATAATCGCCACGATGTCGGCCACCAACGCGCCTTTCGCCATTTGTTCGAGCGATTGCAGATTGAGAAACGACGGTGGCCTTACCCGTATTCGGTACGGCTGATCGGACCCGTCGCTCACGATGAAATAGCCCAACTCACCCTTCGGCGCTTCGATCGACACATAGATTTCGCCGGGCGGCGGCTTCAGTACCTTCGGAACTTTGGCGATGATCGGGCCACCCGGGATCCGGCTCACGGCTTGCTCGATGATCCGAACCGACTGCCTCATCTCCAGCATGCGCACCAGGTAGCGGTCGAAGCTGTCGCCGTCCCGCCCTGTGGGAATCGCGAACTCGTATTGCTCATAGCCCGAATAGGGCTGTGCCTTGCGCAAATCCCACTCCACGCCGGCTGCCCGAAGCACCGGCCCGGTTACGCCGTAGCGCTTGCAGTCGGCCGCGTTCAGGATGCCCACACCCTTCAGCCGGTCCACCCAGATCCGGTTGCCGGTCAGCAGCGTCTCATACTCGTCCAGTCGCCGCGGGAACATCGAGCAAAAGGCCAGCACCTGCTCTTCGAAGCCGTCGTAGAGTTCGTATTGCAGGCCGCCGATGCGGAACGCATGCGTCGTCAGTCGTGCGCCGCAATAGTTTTCGAAGATCTTCAGGATTTCTTCCCGCTCGCGAAAGGTGTAGAACACCGGAGTCATCGCACCCAGGTCGAGCGCGTGCGTCCCCAGCCAGAGCAAGTGGCTGGCGATGCGATTTAGTTCCGTGAGGATGACCCGGGCCGCCTGAGCGCGCGGCGGGGCTTCCACGCTGATCAGCCCTTCCACCGACAGGCAGTATCCAAGTCCGTTGGAGACCGCCGCGACGTAATCCATGCGGTCCACGTACGGCGCGAACATCTGGTAGGTGCGATTCTCGGCAATCTTCTCCACGCCCCGGTGCAGATAGCCGATCATGCACTCGACATCCCTGACACGTTCGCCGTCCAGCTTGAGCACCACTCGCAGGACGCCATGAGTGGAGGGGTGCTGCGGGCCCAGATTGAGCACCATCTCACTGTCTTCGAGATACCGCCCCTCGGTTTCAAGCAGCGGGTCCACGCGTGTGGGGGTGTCGCTCACTGGCCGCTCTCAATGTGCAAGTGATCGCGAACCCAGTCATGATCCATGGCCAGAATTGACTTGTCTTTGCGCAGCGGAAACCCCTGCCACTCTTCAGGCAGGAGAATGCGCTTCAATCCAGGGTGGCCGGCGAACCGCAGGCCAAACATATCGTAGACTTCGCGTTCCAGCCAATTCGCGCCGGCGAAAATGGACGTGATGGACGGCGCATCCTGATCTTCGGCGACCCGCGTCTTTACGCGAATCCGCTCATTCCGCGCGAATGAGTACAGGAAATAGACAATCTCAAACCGCGCGGCATCTTTCGGGTGATCCACGGCCGTCAAATCCGTCAGCATGTCGTACTGCTCCCTGTCCCGCAGGAATTGGATCAAAGGCGCCACGGCGCCGATGGGCGCTTCTGCGAAGTGTTGCCCGAGGTAGGAGAGGCATTGCAAGCCGGCATCGGGAAACGCGCTTACAATCCGCTCCGGCAGTTCTTCCATCCAGGCAACCGCCTGCATGGGCGCTGCCGCCGCTGCTCGATGTGGCAAGTTTTCAGACATGAACCAATTGCGACGCCGACACAGCCGCGATGCCTTCCATAAAGAATAAGAGCGGCTCCGCCGTCGGGCCGCTCTCTTCAAACTAACAAACAAATTGTCGGCTTCTCGCTAGGCCGGCGTTTCCTTCTGTGCCGCGTCGATCCGCGCTTGCGCCTGCTTCACATCCTCAACCAGCGCCTCATAATTGGCATCTTCTCCCGGGTGATCCATGGCGTTCTGGGCGTCGGCCAACTCTTTCCGAGCCGCGTCCAAGGAAATCGTCTTTGCGAAATCCGCTCGCTCCGCCAATACACGGACACTGTTGTCTAACACTTCGATAAATCCGCTATCAACCGCGAGGTAGTTCTTTTTGTCTTTGTGCGTGTACGTGAGAACACCCGCACCCAGCAGTCCCAGCAAAGGCGCGTGGTCCGGCAGAATGCCCAGATACCCGTTGTTACCCGGTATCTCGGCGCTGGTGACGTCCTCTTCCAGTACCAATTTGGTCGGCGTAGCGATTTCGAGTTTAAACGTTTCGGCCATCGGCAAGCCTCTTCCTCAGGCCTTCTTGAGCTTCTCGGCGTTCTCCAGCACTTCGTCGATGGTGCCCTGCATGTAGAACGCCTGCTCGGGCAGTGCGTCGTGCTTGCCTTCCACAATCTCTTTGAAGCTGCGGACGGTGTCAGCC
>JBAUOG010000272.1:0-3326 GCA_049579625.1 Bryobacteraceae bacterium | reverse complement strand
TCACTCTCCCTTTCGCTTTCGCTTATAGGTCCGCTTACTCTGGTGCCATCCACAGACTCTGCCAGTCCTCCTGAGGTCACGCGTTATTCTTCCGTATCGTGCCGCCCGCAAACACCTTGGTGCGGTGACTGACTTTTGAGAGCTGGGCAAAGTGGGTGCGAAGTGCCAGGGAAACGCGGCACCAGGTGTCAATGCGGTAGCAAGTGGACGTGGCGACGTGCTCCGAGGCGAAGAATACGCTGGCGGCGTCGCTTCAGGGTGGACCCTCTTCGCTGTGACCCGGATTAGTCTGAGGTAGGTCAGAGTTTATCTCCGTCCGTCCCCATTTCCCCCTGTGACTGGACAATGGGGCGGGGCCAACGCGCCCCGGTCGGCGTGGATTTCCGAGCACCGGAGACCTAACTCTCCCGCTACCCCACCGGCAGTTTGGGAATCGCAGTTTAGGCTCCTTTTGGCGTTTCGTGACCGCCGACTTGAATGGGCTACCGGCATCTCCGAAGCCCTGGCTGAACCGGCATGAGCCGTTGGCGAAATATGCGAACATGTCAGAGCGCTCTGACAAGTTCGCAAGTTTCGCATTTTGAATATGAACATCGGAATTGCTAAGTAATGCGGCGGCAGAGGGCAAGGGCGGTTGCCGACTGGTTCTCCACAGCGTGACTTAACCGGGGTGGCCGGAGCAGGTTCGAGCGTTGTTTTCCGGCATTCCGTGAGGGCTGTGCCCGTAGGATGCGGCGTTCGCCAACATGTCGGAGCGCTTCGACGTGTTCGATGCTTTGGCGAAAAGCTTCCGTCAGGCTGACCTTTTCGGCTTCCGTCAGGCTGACCTCTTCGGGTTCCGTCAGGCTGACCTCTTCGGCTTCTTCGGCTCCTTCGGCTCAAGGGAACCGTTGCCGGTTTACCAAGCGATCCTTTTGGAGGGTGCGGCGGGAAATGCCGGTCAGCGTTTCGACTTCTACTTCGCCGCCGAAGCGCTGCCTTACGCTTTGAATTGGCTGATTACGATTTCGCGCCATACTTTATCTGTACGGCACAAAAAGCCGCGGAAACTCTATTAGTGCGGCTTACTGCGGTGTGTTTTTTATTAGGTCTTCCGATTTAATGTTGTGACCTTTTTTCTTGAGCATGTTTACGATTTTGCGAATCGTTGTGTTGCTCGATCGGCCACGGAGCTCAGCGCGTTGAAGCGCGTCCACAGAGATGTTGCAGACGCGCGCAAATACTGGCTGCGTGGATTCGCCCCGCAGTTCCTTTATTCTTCTGCCGTCGCAGCCAATCGCGAACAGTAAGCCGCGCACGAGTTCAGCAAACCTGGAATGTAGCCGCCCCATGCCCCACCGGGAGAAAACTCGCTTCTGATCTCAGGCTTAGTGGCCCTCAGGAGATCCTGGCCGAGGCCATGAAGCCAGAACCCCACAGGTTCGACATTCGGCGGGCATCCAAGTGCGTATGCCCCTTGCGTGGCAAGATCCTCAAACTCGCTCAGAAGGTTCCCGTCCAGTCCGCCCTGGAACCGATAACGGCCAAACTCGCCAGCGTCCTTCGAGAAATCAAGATATACCTTGAGCCACCTTGCGTGGGTGCCCTGCCCCAGAGATGAGCGCTGCCTCTTCGCAAGAACATCGAATTTCCTGCGAAGCGACCGCCAGAAGCTGGGAGTATTACCGTGATGCTGTCGCTTCGGGGCGGCACCGACTGTAAATCCGCTGTTCTGGGGCGCCCCGATAGGGTCCTTCGCTGTTCCTTGGCGCTTAGACTGGATTCGTTGCCGCTTGAGCCTGAGCACACCTTCTTTCAGAGCTTTATTCGTGGCTCTCTCAATCTCGAGATGCCAGAGTATCCCGCGGCCTTCGTCTGCAATGCGCAACCTGACAGAGCGCAACTGCAAGTCTCCACGAATGCCGGAAATGGTGCCTGCTGCCATTTTTCTGAGCCTCGGTTTGGAGCGTCCTCTCCGCCCGTGCATCCGAGGGCGCCCGATGGAATGTGAACGCCTCGACGTAGGCATCCGCCAGTGCTAGGATCATCTCTCGCACGCACTCCGCTCCCCAGGCTGTGCGGGCCGGCAGGTAGCCTCCCCGGCTGTGCCTTAGCCGCACCTCAGCCAGGACTTTTTTCTTCTTCGCTGCGTGCTCCTTCAAGATGCGGTCGCGGGCTACCGCGAATGCATCGTTAGCGAACTTCTCGATTTCGTGTCGAACCGGACGGCCCATCTGGATCGCTCCCGCTGCGATTCCCTGAGGGGATTACCGCCAACCGGACAGGGAATCCGGCTTGTCGCCCCGTCGAGCTAGGCGGCTTAAGAACATTTTGGCGATTCAATGTTTCTCGGACAGAAGAGGACCGTGTTAGTCCTATAGAATGAATTGCCTTTCGATTCGGTTCTCATGAACAAGGCGGCCGTGCGCAGCGCCCGCTGGGCTGTGTGAAAACCGGGCTTGTCGGCAAAGGAGTTTTTATGGCTGATTCCGTCGAGACAGATTGCGAGAAGGATTACAAACACTGCAAGTCGAAGTGTTTCGGAGTTCTGGTAGAAGCCCTGGCCGACGCCGGTGGAGATGCGGCCAAGGAAGAAGAGGCCAAAGAAAGGTATAAGAGGTGCCGGGTTCTCTGCAAGAAGGCCAAGCAGATTTGCGACGCAGAGCCGGCGGACTGATCAGAGCTAGTTTGCCAACCTTCGCCGTGAAGGGTCGATGCCGAGCCGCCCATCAACTACGCTTCGCCAGCTGAGTTGGGCACCGCGGTGATCCGCGAACGGAAGACGCAAAGGAACTGGCTACCGATGCGGAATATCGCGCCACGGAAGAACAAACGGCAAGCCGAGACAATCCATACCATTCATCGGACTGACTGAGCCGCTCATGTACAAGGTCTGGCAGGTCAGTGTCGCCATCAGCGAACTTGGCGCTGTTGCCTTCCGCGCTGCTGTGCGGGTGCCCTTCGATGCCGCGGGTTTGCGAGTAGTGTTGTTCAGGTTGCTCCTCTTCTTTATCGTGTGTCACGAGTACACGCACCACACTCATGGCCATTTGCTGGCGCGGGGGATTCAGTGGGTCTTGTTTGATGAGATCAGCAACCACAACACCGGAAATCTAGAAAGCCAAATCATCGAAGTCGATGCGGATGGATACGCGACCTTTCTCGTCCTCAACCATCTCATCGCGGGCGACATGAGGCAAGTGGTCCTGCCGCTCTTGGGGTTCGAGGAAGAAGACGCCGTCGATCAGGATCAGATGCTGCTTTCGTGTTTCGTGCTGGCAACGGGAGGGTTCTTCTTCACGACCCCTCTGTCGTCGTCAATAGTTCGACCATCTACACGCTCGAAC
>JBAUOG010000271.1:0-1693 GCA_049579625.1 Bryobacteraceae bacterium | reverse complement strand
CAATACGGGTATTCGCCGAATCGTCCCTGATCTCAGCAGTACGTCGCCGGAGGCGGCCAAGGGTTTCTACGGCGACATACTGGGACTGCGGCCGGTGATGGACCACGGCTAGATCTCACCCTGGCCGATCCCGGACGGCCGGGTGCCCAGATCAGCCTCATGACCCACGACGCCACCGCCCCTGTCATCCCCGACGTCCCGGTTCAGGTGGATGACGTGGACGCCTGCCACGCGGCAGCGGTCCAGGCGGGCGCGGAGATTGTCTGCCGGCATTGGCTCCCAACTTGGCTCCCAACTTGGCTCCCAACTTGGCTCCCGGTAAACTCATTAGCAGTGCTAACGATCCCATGGCATCCGGCGGGCGGGGGCTGACTGATACGTCTGGTGGCCAGGTGGAGGGTGGCTGCCGGAGCCGTGAACGGAGCGCGAATATGCCAGCACGGGTATTCCTGGGCGGAAGCTGCGGCAGCACCACGTGGCGGGCTGATACCGTCATCCCGCTGCTGGAGCAGCAGGAAATCAGCTACTTCAGCTCGCACGTCGCGGAATGGCATGAAGGTCTGGTCGGGATCGAGGCCGCGGCAAAGGCCGATGCCGAGGCCCTGCTGTTCTTCATCAGCGACCAGACCCGCGGCATCGTCTCCATGCTGGAAGCGGCCGAGTACATCTGCACTGGCCGGCCGGTCTTCCTCGTCATCCAGGACATCCCGGATGGCTTGGTCATCGAGGGGCAGGCCATCACCGGGCGCGATCTGCGGGACCTCAAGCGCGGACGTGTCTATCTCCGCGATATTGCCGCCCGGCACGGCTGCACCATCTACGAGGATGTGACCGGGGCCACGCACGCGCTCATCGAGTACCTGAAACGTAAGCCTTCGGCTTCAACGCCGGCGGGTGCGGGTTGAGCATTGACCGGCGGGGCCTGACCGGGTCGCCGCCCCGGCCGGGGGCACCTCCCCGGCCTGGCCTTCGCCCAGATAGCCTTGACGGCGCTGACCATCAGGTGCCGAAGGGCACGACAGCGGTATCGAGGACGAGGTGGCTCCCGCCACCACATGCAAGCACCCGGGTCGTTGATCGCGGTCTGGGTGCGAGCCCCTCCATCCCGGGTTACCGGCGGCAGGTGAGCTCGGACACGATGTCCGCCGCTGACTGTGACTTCCTGAAAAACCTCTGCCGACCCCCACATCCACATCGGGCCCCGCGGCGTGCGGGTTATCAACCAGACTTCACGTAGTTGGTCGCGCTGGTTATGACCCACGGGCCGAACCTGACGGCAGTGCCGGGGCTGCTCGGATATGCGTCTGCTGCTGGGGATGGCCGGCTGGCTCAGCGGGTGAGTTGCTCGATCAGCAGGTTCATGGGGAAGTAGATGCGCAGCGCGCTGATCTGATCGCCGCGCAGGTCGTAGATAACCGAGTAGGGGACCCGCACGTCGCGGCCGGTAGGCGCGATTCCGGCGAACTCGCCCGTGTGGGTACCAGCGAAGTCCGCCTCGATCGCGGCCTTGCCGGTATCGGTCAGCAGGTTCTTCAGCTCCGGCCGGGCATCGAACGCGTTCTCGTGGATGTAGCGGATCAGCTGCCCGGCGGCCTCGCGGCCGTCCGCGCGCTGGTCGGTCCCCTCGAAAGTAGCGATGACGTCCTCGGTAAAGTACCGGGTGAAGTCGGCGCGCTTGACGAGCGCGTCGATG
>JBAUOG010000270.1:0-3396 GCA_049579625.1 Bryobacteraceae bacterium | reverse complement strand
TGACCTAGAATAGTGCCGCCAGGCAGTTGCTGATTTGCTACGAAACCGGCCCCCGTTCTTAGCCACGCGAAGCGTCTGCCGCGCTCACGCGGCTTCGTTCATCACCAGATATCGTGCCGCAAGATTGAGCGCCCAGTGCGTTGCATCGCCGGGACACGAGACGCAAATGGCACTTCCTGATCCCCATCTGGTGGGCACTTAGAACTGCCACACGCTCGTTCCACAGAGGGTGTTCTAGAAGCGTCTGAGGTTCAATGAAGTTTTTTCGCGAGGGAACCGGAACCTGAAGCGGCGTTCCTCTGACGCCTGCTCTGGCCCACATCCGGAATATTAAGGCGTCCATCGACGATGGCAAGGGCCCGCTTACAGATGGCTCGGAAGGGTGGAGAGTCCGGGGTCCTTGTGGGGTAGCCGACTGCGCCGAGGCCGGACAAATAGTCATCAACTATCGCTACTCAGCGACTGAGGAGGGCATCCGTGCGAGATTAGTACCCTGAGGTCTGAATATGTCTTCCTGGAAACAGCGGGCGCAACTTTTCCGTAGCATGCCCGTGACATCCCTGCTCGCGTTCCTGGGGGGCGTTGGATGCCTATTCGCGGCGATAAACGCGGCCCAAGATGCAATCCAGGTCGCCGAGCTGAATCAGTCCAGGCTGCTGTTCACAACTGTTAGCGGCGGTTTAGCGGCAGTTTTCTGGGCATATCTGGTCGCCACCCGAAGAGTTAAATCCCTAATTGTTCTGGTGGCGCTCCAGATTTCGCTGATTGCTCTCAGTCACACATGGCCGCAAAAGCCGCAGGCCTTCACCCCAGATCAGATACGCTCCGAACTGATTCAGCATCTCGCCGTGATCATGAGCTTGGTCCTCGTCGGTTACTTGCTTCTCTCCTCGTTTTTTGGAATGGAAGGCTCCCGGTTCTTCGCGGCTCACACGGAGATCCAATTGGCTGCAGAAATTCAGAAGCAACTGGTCCCTCCGATTGAGCAGAATACGGCCGGGTGGGAGTTCTATGGTGCGTCCATTCCCAGCGGCGCGGTCGGCGGTGACTTGCTGGATGTCATCGTTTCAGGAGAATCCTTTTGCGCTTACGTGGCCGACGTAGCCGGACACGGGGTTTCCGCCGGAGTGCTGATGAGCATGGTCAAGAGCGCCGTTCGTATGAGGCTCGCATCGACCGGATCGTTCGGGGACGGTTTGTCGCCCTTAAACGAAGTGCTCCACGATCTAACGAGCGATGCCAGCTATGTCACATTCGCTTACATCACGGGCGACGGCAACAGACAGCTGACTTTTTCGCTGGCCGCGCATCCGCCTATCTTTCACTACCCGCATCTCAGCAAGCGCGTCGAACGCCACTCCGTAGAAAACCTGCCGCTGGGGATGTTTGGCCATGCTTCATACAAAACCGCTAGCATCGATTGCGGCACGGGTGATGTCCTCGCTATCGTCACGGACGGTCTCGTCGAGGTATTCGATCGTCAGGACCGGGACATCGGTTCCGAGTACATCGAGAAGATCCTGGTTGAGGCTGCGGCTGAACCTTTGCGAGCAGTCGCCCAGCGCATTATGGAAACTTCGGCGGCCTTCGGCAAAATCACCGATGACCGGACCGTCTTGTTAATGCGGCGCCTTTAATCCTAGCTCGATCAGCACCACTTTAATTCCGGCAAGGCTCCGGAGGAACGTCAGTCGCTGGCGTTGAAAAGTGCTTGGGCCGTCTGTACTGCAACAGTTAGCTAGCGATATTACCTCATATCGTTCCGACTTCGGTCGCACTCCTGGAACTGCGCCCACGGGTTGCTGGCTGGTGGGTTGGCTGTTCGCCGAGCATTGCGTCATGATCAAGTTGAGAGTCGAATGCAGGTGCTCCACAAATTGGCCAGATTCGGGAGAAAATCGCCCCGGGAAAAATGGGAGTCAATCAAGGACACTGTTCGCTACCAGGTTGTCCACCCTGTCCGCTTGAAAGCCAATACGGCCCTCTTGAACCGGGGCTGGAGAATTCCTCACATGGGGAACGATCGAACCGCATATGTGATCGGACTCTTTGGCACCGGGCGCTGGTACATCAATACGTTGTTACTCTATAACATCGGTGAAAGGGCCGGCTACTTCAGGGATACACTCCAGTTCCATCCTGGTCCCACATCGATGATCTACAGCGGCCACGCCACGCTGAAATACGTTAGCCGAATGCAGTATCAGCCGGACGCAGCCAACCGCATTTTAGAGTCAGTCCGGTCAGGTTCGGCCGATTTGATTTTTATCTATCGTCATCCCCTCGATTCGCTGCTGACCAACTGGGTTTGGTGGCGCACCTACCTCCGCGAAAACAGGTCGATCCTCGGCATTCCTGACGTCTACAAAAACACCAGCGACCTTTGCGCTGATCTGAACCAGAACTTTTCTGAGTTTGAAGCGTTTGCCAACGGCGACCCCAAGTTTTTCGCCGGCGCTCCGGGGCCACCCTTTCTCTCTTTCACCGAATTTGTTGAGGAAACCGAGCTATACTTGCGCGCCGCCACCCTTCCGTTGCGCCTGGAGGACTTTGCGACAGATCCGCTTGCCGGGTTTCTCCGGATCGCTGACGTCATGTCGGTTAAGCTGGTTCTGAACCGGCTGCGAGTAGCGCCTCCCAGGGCAACGCCTTACGGCCATCTAACCGTCAGGGACAGCGTCCCACGGCTTAGAGATTTCATTGAGAGGGTGGACGCACTAACCAAACGCCGTGTTGAGATGCTCGGCTATCGTCTGGGCTAAACGGTCGGTTTCGGAAGTTCGGTCACGCATTGTTGTCAATCGCTCCCTTCGGCGTCACAACGCCTTTGCGAGTCGCGCGCGTCAGCCGGCGGTGTGCCGACAGGTGATCGAACTTCTGAACGCTGAGCACTAAGCTGGGCGACGGAGATGGGCTGTCAGTACCAATGATCAAAGCCGAGCGTCGATGACTTCGGTCGAATGGGACCATACCGAAAGGGCCGACCATTATGAAAGAAGCCGATTATTCAAACGAGGGCCGGATAGCTACCGATATGGGACGATATCAGCCTGATTGCAAACCATAAGGTCTGACGGTAATCATTTGCGCGTGACCCCGGGCGTGGGTCACGACTGACCTCAACCCAGGAAACTCAGGCTTTGATGTGCCGGCGGTCAGACGCTCGCCACAAGTTAAGGACGCTAGGCTCTCGGAGACGCCTGGGAACTATTTAGGCTGCGACTCAGGTTTCGTACTGCCGCGGTGGCAGGTCCAGCAAGAGACGGGGCGGGATTCGGCGAAGTTCTCGTCGTTGATCTGGTGAACCATTTTGAGCATGCGGCGGGCGGTCGCTTTGGTTGGCTTGTCGTCCTTCGCGAACTCTTCCGGAACGTGGCAATAGCTGCACTCGACACC
>JBAUOG010000269.1:0-3046 GCA_049579625.1 Bryobacteraceae bacterium | reverse complement strand
ATATAAGCCGGATGTGTAAGTGCCGGTATCGGGGGCGTAGCCTCCAAAAAGATAGACCTTTTGTTCGGCAGTGCTGTACGCGACTCCGGGCAGAAGGAGTGAAGGATCGGGTGGAGTGCCGCCGGGGTTCATTTGCTGCCAGGCATTCGCAACAGGGTCGTATGCCCAGGTGCCAACATAGGAGTCGCCGCCATGAAAAATGAATTGGTTGTGGGCGGGGTCGAACGTTCCACCGGACAGGAGGTCGGCGAACGGCGGTTTGGGCGACGTGTGCTTATCCCGGCCCGACTGGCCGAGCACGTCATACCACCAGGTGTGGTTGGCGTTTTCGGCCTGGTTGGAGCCGCTGGTACAGCAGTGATAAACGATGGTTTGATTATTCGGATTGTAACCGAAGTAGCCTTGCGATTCGCCTCCCTCCGGCATGTTTTCGGTATGAAAGTCGCCGCCCATGTCGAGGATGCTCCAGCTGTTCGTGTCGAATTGATACCCCACCAGACTTTCGTTTGGCTCGGAGTCAAACTGGTGATACATCGACAGCATCACCGACTGCTGGAGCGGAGGGACATATACCAGTTGCTCCCACCCATTCGTCGCCGCGGGGATCCCCCTTGTGAGGACCATCGTCCACTGGCCCGTTGGGATCGCGACCCCGTTCTGGGCAAGTAGCGGGCTGGGCGATATGGCCGTGAGGGCAAGACAGAAGAGAGCGGAGAGAGAGTCTATAAGGACACGACTGCCAGCGCCTGTGGAGGTGGCTCTGCGCAACCGGACCTCCGAATCAGCGGCGCGGATCATAGGTTTGTTGCTCGGCTAGCGCAATTTCCTTGCCACCGAAATTTGGCTTTGTTCCAATAGGGCTTGGAGTCGACATTCTGGCTGGCTTCACCGCTGCGGAAAAACTCAAGAAACACACGACAGGGATTATACTCCTCTGCAATGGTGTCATACAAGGATTTTAGGGGGAACGAAATGGAACTTTTTCGGAAAGTGAAAAAGATTTTGGTTTGGGGGCTACGCCAGCCTGAGAAAGTTTTGCACCTTCTTGCACTTCAAGGTTATAAGGATGTGCCGGTCAGCGTCTGTGGAAAATGATTCTGGGGACGGCTGGCTCCAAGCGCTGGTGGAACAAGGCCATTTTGGGTTGATTCGTCGGCCAACTCCGTCGAACATTCGACACTTGCATTTTGCACCACTTTAGTTAACCCTTGGTGTACTCCGGACGTGAACGTTGAATCCATACGCGGCTCGATGCTAAAACGGTAGAGCTAAGACAAGGGTGAGATCATACCGATAAGAAGGGTATGCCTTTGCGGAAGTTGGCTGCAGTAGCCCGCGAGACCCTGAGCGGCCGCAGTCGCCTGGGAAACAGTCGTTTTGGGGAACGCAGTGACGCCGTTTCAGCCGGCCTTCTTTAGGTGTTAGGCGGCATGACCAGACTAAATGGAGATACGGAGTTCAAATGCAATTGAAAGTTATCACGGTCGCCGCCTTCCTGCTGGCGACAACATATATTTGCCCGGCCCAAACGATGGATTCGGGCACGGGTGCTCCTTCCAGCAGCGTCGGCAACAACGGCGATCTCTATTACAGAACTGACGTGCCGTCGGTATACGGGCCAAAGGCCTCCGGAGCCTGGCCCTCTACATTCAGCTACGTCGTGGGGCAGGGCTGTACGACGGTGTATCACATCGATAAGGACTGCGACGGGTACGGTGTCGGCCCCACAACCATCACCACCGATCCTAATCCCGTCTTTGGTCCCGACGCAGACGACAGAGACGCCACGGTTAATACCCCGGCGTCGGTCCTTACCAAATACGGCTCCATCAATGCCTTTTTGACTCATCTTGGTTTCCCAACTAACCGGGTTTATTACATAGACGCCAACAATGGCAATGACAATAATTTCAGCTCGTCTGGCTGCTCTTACGCCAACCCGTGTGCAGATTGGGGGGCTGTCGCATCCACAATGAATAACGGGGCGGGAGGAACAGTAATCTACCTGCCGGGGACCTCTACTGGCATAAACGTCTGCTTCCCTGGAGCATGCTATTACCCGTGGGCATCATCTTCCGCATCGCCAGTTGTGCTGATGTCATATCCCGGTACGATGGCGAACTTCGTCACGAGCAATTCGCCGGTCAACGGGGGAGGTGGTTCCTACAACGCATCCACCAATGCTATTTTCGATGGTTTTCGCTTGATCGCCAGCACACCTGGAGTGGGCGGCGGAATCACCGGTGCGTGGCTGCAGAACGTCACGTTCGAGAACATGGAATTGGCGGGGTGGGTAGAGGGGATAGAAACTTCGGCTGGCGGACAGAACGTCACAATCAAGCAAAATCTCTTCCACGATATTTCGGAGCATGCAATCTATCCGACGACCGCAGATCAAGACGCCGCGACCAGCGTCTACTCTCCGACCCTACTCAACTGCTCGGCCTGGACTTGGCAGGCCAACGGAACGAAGTACAATCCAAACTTTAATCTCGTGACGAATGGAAATGTATTTCTGTTCGTCGGTTCCGGGGGTTGGGACGCGATCCATTACAACGGCGAAGTTTGCGGGGGGGCGATCACAGGCAACGTTCTCATCGGTGGGGGTGGAACGCCCATCACGTTGCAGGATGGCAACCAGAACGTCACCATCTCCAATAACCTGATTGCCAGCAACACGGCAGCCGGAATCACCATCAATACGTACGGGTGCGACAGCAACAACATGGGTGTGCAGTCATCGCAAATCGGCAAGTCATGCGATTCCAGATACTCTGGAGGAATAGGAACCCAGTATTACCCATCCGACGAGTGGAATAACACCATCATCAATAACACCATCTGGACCGGGCTGAATGCCCCAGTGTCGTACTTCTGCCCCACCGGTTCGTGTAGCGTCCCTTACTACGGCATCGACAGCGCTGACACCTCCGAGGGAATCCCCGGCCTGCATTCGATAAAGAACCCGACCATTCAGAACAACATCACCGTGTCGTTTGACGGAAACGGCGGTGGCGCATACCCACAGTTATACTTTGGGCTTAAC
>JBAUOG010000268.1:0-4903 GCA_049579625.1 Bryobacteraceae bacterium | reverse complement strand
GTGTAAAAGCGTACCCCCGCACGCGACATCATAACGGTTGGGCAATGCGACGGCGTAAGTAATCATTGCCACGGCGGCGAGCATCCAGGCCAATGGGGGCAAGTGCAAGCAAATCGGCAGACAGAGGATCCCGAGTGGCACACCGATCAAGGTTCCGGAAACACGCCGACGAACGCGATCTGCGGTTCCAGAAGCGGACCCGACAATGACGTAAGTGCTCGCGGTGATGGCCCAGGCTGACTGTTGCAGGTGGATGACGCTGCTTAGCAGGACGATGACAAGGGCCGCGACAGCGGACTGCAGCGCCATGCGCATTTCTCGCGAGACCCGACCCTCGGGAGCCGACGAATACACGGTCGAGGGCATCGGACCCCCGACCGGTCTTCTGAGCACCTGAGGAACGATCGAAGCTACCCCTGCTATCAGTCCGGCAAGCAACACCAGGGCCAGATCCTGACGAGTGATAGTGGCACCGTGCGCAAGGAGTTGACCGATATAGACTTGGGAGCCGACACCGGCGCCGAGGACTCCAAATCGCTTGAGATATCCAACGAGAAACGCGCCGGTGATCAGAACCCACTCGGGACCGGCTAGACCAAGCCGGAGCGGAATCGAAGACAAGCCGACGTACATCAATGCGCCCATGACCGCGGCGGCATTCAGAAAAGTAAGGTCGCGCGCCGACAGCCAGCGAGTCGTCTGACTTTCGGAAACGCTCGCCCAAAGTGCGAAGCCCGCCGCAAGGTAGCTAAGGAACTGGCCGCCCGAAAACTCGTAGGAACGATGGAGCACTATGCCCAACACCGCCGCAAGGCCATAAGCCGCAACTAGCCGCAGACCCTTAATACGCCGATGACCGCCGGGGTCGATTTGTTCAAGCCACGATGCCATGCCAGGCTTTCCTTTTAAGATTTCGCTCGCGACTGCATGGCCATGGCGACGAGCGCCCCTATCAGAATCGCCGGAAAGAGTTGGCCGACTGCCGCTTCCGCTACCGCGAGAGAACGCGCAATGGGAGATATCGGGGTCACGTCGCCGCCAACGGTCGTGAGCGTGGAAAAGCTGTAGTATGTCAATTTCGCGATCAGCTGATCAAAGTCTCTCGGCGCTGTGACGAAGTGAATCGAGCCGGGCCGGGATTGCTCGACGACTTGAAAAGCCGAAGCCCACGCCATCCCGAGCAACAGGTACGCACTGACTCCACCCTGGATACGGCTCCAAGTAATCGGACCTCCGCGAAACATCACGACCAACACGATGCGAACATAAAGCACCAAGGTGACGGTTGAAAGAAGACTCCCGAGCTGGTGCAGGAGCGGCGTCGGTTGCAGGCGTGCCGCTCCCAGAGCGACAGCCGTTGCAGCTATCAATGTGATTGCCAGTATGGTTTCGATGCGATTTTGCTGACTGGCAATGGCTCCGAACACCATGAGCGCCATGATGATCAATTCGAGCACCAGCCGGCCGGAGAGGCCCGCTTCTCTCATGGGAATGATCACGAAGACAAGAACGGACAGAGAAATCGTGATCAAGGTAAGGCCCATATCACCGGACCAGAATTCTCCCCTCTTTATGCCGAGTAGCCCCATGCCGGGGAATGCAACGTTGGTTGCCACGAAAAGGTGCCTCCACTGGTGAATTAACAACTTCGCTCTGGACGACTAAGGAAAGGGCAAATGGGTGGCCAAATCTAACTGCCTTGTTTTGTTGGCCTTCCTTGTCTACTTTCGCGATGCTTCAAGGATCCCCTCCCGAACTTTCGTGAATTCATAAAGAGCTCGGGAACTCAGGAGATCAGCTCTTGCCGAAGGAATACGCAGCCGCGGCTCACCAAGAAAATATACGGGAAATGCAGTTTGGCTGCATTTCCCTCGGCCTTCCGATTCACTGTGGCCAGCTATTCGATTCGGGACCAATTGCCGTTCGGGTTGTACTCCTGAAGCGAGGCGGCGATCCTGGCTGTGTCCGGACCAAGATCGCTCTCATACACGAAGCCCTCCCGGCCGAGCATAAAGCTCATGATCCCGGTTTCACCATACTTCACGGGAGTTGCCAGAATGGCGAAGCCGCCGGTCATCTTTCCGTTCACGATGTAACTCTGCGCGCCACCCGTTGCCTCATCGCCCTGAGCGCTGAGGATGCGCAGTGTGTACCCGTCGATGACGAACGGCTGGTCCGGCGACAGCGACGTTAAGGAAGACTTCGGAAATTCCTCGAGTTGTGCCAGCGGGCTGTCGCCGAGTGAACCAGAAACGGGCCAATACAGACCGTCTTGTTTGCCTGGCGTGCTAATGATGCGTTGCGCATATTCGCCAGAGGCGCTGTTGTCGAAGTAGAGCTGCTCGGCGTTGGCGAGTGCCGCCAGCGTGTCAATAGTGAGCAGCTCGTTCCTGCCGATTTCGCGCGCACGGATTTCCTGGGCGCCCGCGACGGCGTCGAAATACCAGCTGCCCGAGGCGTTCTTCGCCAAGGGCACGGGAAAGGCGAAATTGTCCGCACCGATGTAGAGAACGCGACTGCCATCCGACATGTCCGCCCAGCGGTTCATCTGCTGGTACTTGGAGTAGAACTGCTGCATGGCGGCCTTGTCGGACTCGCTGTCACCGCAGGTGAGGAGGGCTTTTGCCTCACCGCCCAGAACCTTCGTCAGCGCGTTCTCATCCGTATTCTTCGTCGCCAGGGCCAGCGCGGTGGCTGCTTCCGCCGGCGACGGGAACGTCATTTGCGGTGCAGCGCCGGTGGCGAATGCCCGCTTGCCTGTATCTTCCGCTCGGACCGTGAAGCCGAGGCCGGCGAGAGCGAGAATTCCGGCGAGTGCCCATCCAGTCCACTTGCTGTTCGTTTTGTTCTGATCCGTGTTCATTTTCAATCTCCTTGAATTCTTCTGATATGCCTTTCGTTTAGTTTTTCGTTGCTCGATTCGGACCCTTAGCGACGACGTCCGCCGCCGGAAGACTGATGTTCCACAGGCGCATGCTGCCTGACTTGGTGTTGTTGAGGGCGCTGCCCGGCCATGCTGGCGCGGCCACGAGTGCTCTCCGCGCGATTGGTTCTGCCGTCGCCGCTCATGCGCGAGCTGCCGGGATTCGAGCGATTGTCGTTTCTGGCTTGCAAGTTACGGCCGCCGTTGTGATAGCCGCCCGCGGGCGCCACACCGGGGCCGTTCATGCCGGCGTTGGGATTCTGGACTCCGTTGTTTCCGCCAATCAGACCATGATTTTCGTTGTTGCCGCCATTGGGCAACTGCTGGCCGGCATTTTTGTCCTGGTGCCAGCCGCCGTCAGGCCCGAAATATCCATTCGGATGATAAGCGCCGTTGGGGCCATCGTGCGTGTCTTCGCCCGGCTTGTAGTTACCGTCGGGGTGAAAGGTGCCATTGTTGCCATACCAAGCCTGATTTTGTGATCCGACCGCTCCGCCGCTGGGACTGACACCTGCATGCTCCACACCGCCGTTGCCGCCGATCAGGCCGTGATTGCCGTTGTTGCCGCCATTGGGCATGTTCGCTGGACCCGTTCCGGGCTCATCGCGGTGATAGGCTCCGTTCGGGCCGTAGTAGCCCGTGGGGTGATAACCGCCATTCGGCCCGTAGTGTGTATCCTCACTGGGACGGTAGCCATTCGGGTTGCTCGCCGGGTTATACGGACGGCTGTTCGAGCCGGGACCCCAGGGGTGATAGCCGTTGTAGTTGGTGGTGTGCCAGGTGTTGTTCGTGATGTAGGTGTTGTGGTTGAAGATGATTGTGTTGCCACTGCCGCCCCAACCTCCCCAGTTGCAAGCCCAGGCATGAAAGCCCCAGCCGAAGCCGCCGCCCACTGCCCAGCCTCCGCCACCAAAGGCTACGCCGATGCCGAAACTCAAGGCCGGCGTGGCAACAACCACGGGAGGCGTGTACATCGGCACAACGATGGGCACGCCGTACACGATCGCCGGGTTGTACTGCGGCACATAAACGACCTGCGGATTCGCCGGTTGAATCACGATGACTCCCGGCGATGACGCCGTCACAGTAATCTGCGAATTGGATTGAAGAGTGCCCGCCGCCTGCGCCTTCGCACGCATCACTTGAACCGCCGCCAACACGTCCGACTGCTGGAAATGAAACGCCTGACCGAGGCTGGAGGTCCACGTCAGGTTGGTGGCTAGATTCGCCAAGACGGACGGGAATTGCGTCAGAGCCTTGACGCTGGGATCCCAATCCTGCTGGTCCACGGCTTGCGCGAGAGACTGGCCGGTGAGGTTCGAATTCTGATCAAGCCATTGCTTCGCCGCTGTCACTTCATCCGGGACTGCAGCCGCCGCGAGCACTTGTGCCACCAGAGCATCTGGATAGAGCGCGATTGGAGCCACAAGGCTGTCGAGTTGATCCGACGAGAGCGGCGCCGGAGCCGGTCGATCGCTCGCGCTGGTCTGCGGGGCAGAGGAGTCCGACGGCTGCGTATCGTTGACGACCGGCGCCGCGGCCACGGGAGCCGGTTGAGGGGCCGGTGGAGTCAGCATGGATTGCCCGTAAGCCGTCACGGCTTGCGGAGTTGCTCCGATGCCGGTGGTGCGTACCGCCTGCCAGGGAGCTTGTTTCCCGCGAATCCCGTAATCCCCGGTCATGTTGCCGCCATACACGTGACCATGGAAGTTCAGAATGGTGCGCGTTACGGTGCTGAATCGAATGAAGTGTCCATTCACTTCACCCTGTATGGGGCCTGATTGATCGGGGCCCTCGAAGTATCCAGTGATACGGTTGCCATATTGCGCGATTTGGACGTGTTTAACGACTGTCGAACCGTCTTTTATGCTAGTGGAGTAGATGGTCCAATTGCCCTGCACGCTGTCTGGCGGTTGCTGGGCTAACGCGGTCCGGCTAAAGATCAGCGACAGCAGAGCAAGGGTCAGCATGCTTAGAGTC
>JBAUOG010000267.1:0-13139 GCA_049579625.1 Bryobacteraceae bacterium | reverse complement strand
GAACCGGATTGAGGTTGCGGGGTGATCACGGGCTGGGCGTTGCCGCCGTCTCCCGCCGGTGGCGTTGGAACGAACGCAGGTAGCGTCTTAGCGGCAATCAGATCCAACACTTCGGCGCCGTCAAGGACTTCGCGCTCCAGCAGCGCCTCAGCGATCCGGACCAGCGCATCCGACTTCTCGGTGATGATTTGTCTCGCCTGGCTGTAGCCCGCTTCCACCAGCTTCCGAACCTGCTTATCGATGTCGATCGCGGTCGATTCGCTGTAGTCTCGATGTTGGTTGATCTCTCTCCCGAGGAAGATCTGCTCTTCCTTCTTGCCGAAGCTCATCGGTCCCAGTTCGCTCATGCCCCATTCGCAAACCATCTTGTGAGCCATTTCGGTGGCGCGCTCGATATCGTTCCCTGCCCCGGTGGTGATCTGGTTCAGGAAGATCTCTTCGGCGATACGGCCCGCCATCAGAATGGCCAGCCGCGCTTCGAGGTACAGCTTGTCATGGGAGAGCTTGTCGTCCAGCGGCAGCTGCATTGTCAAGCCGAGCGCCATGCCGCGAGGAATGATGGTCACCTTGTGCAGCGGGTCGGCATGCTCCATCGAGGCCGCCACTAAAGCGTGGCCTGCTTCGTGATACGCGGTCATCCGCTTCTCTTTGTCGCTGATGATGAGGCTTTTGCGTTCCACGCCCATCAGCACTTTGTCCTTGGCAAGTTCGAAGTCGACCTGGGTCACGACCTTGCGGTTCTGGCGGGCGGCCACCAGCGCTGCCTCATTCACCAGGTTGGCCAGATCGGCCCCGGCGAAGCCAGGAGTTCCCCGGGCGATCACCGAAAGATCCACGTCATCGCCCAGCGGGCTTTTCTTCGTATGGACCTTCAATATGTTTTCGCGGCCACGGACGTCGGGCCGGTCAACTACTACTCGCCGATCGAAGCGCCCAGGGCGGAGCAATGCGGGATCCAGCACGTCGGGCCGGTTCGTCGCCGCCACCAGGATGACGCCTTCGTTCGATTCGAAACCGTCCATCTCCACCAGCAGTTGATTCAACGTCTGCTCACGCTCATCGTGCCCGCCGCCGAGGCCCGCTCCACGATGGCGTCCCACGGCGTCGATCTCATCGATAAAGATGATGCAAGGCGCATTCTTCTTGCCCTGTTCAAACAAATCTCTCACTCGACTGGCGCCCACGCCGACGAACATTTCCACAAAATCGGAGCCCGAAATCGAGAAAAACGGCACATTCGCTTCGCCCGCGATGGCACGCGCCAGCAGGGTCTTGCCCGTTCCCGGAGGTCCGATCAGCAGTACGCCCTTTGGGATTCGCCCGCCCAGTTTCTGGAATCTCTGCGGCTCGCGGAGGAACTCGATGATCTCCTGTAGTTCTTCCTTTGCCTCATCCACTCCGGCGACATCCTTGAATGTGACTTTCTTCTGTTGGGAAGAGTGCAATCGGGCGCGGCTCTTACCAAAGCTCAGGGCCTTGTTGCCGCCGCTCTGCATCTGCCGCATCATGAAAATCCACAAACCGAGCAGAACAAGAATCGGAATGAAGTTGAACAGGATCCCCACCCAACCGTTTCCGGTGGAGTCTTTCCAGCTATAGTGAACGTTCTTTTCCTGGAGAATCTCGTAGATCTTGGGAAAATTCGGAGGAATAACAGTGTGATAGCTTTCCCCGTCGGTCAGTGTGCCTTGAACATCCGAGCCAGTAATATTGGCATCTTTGACCTTGTCCGCCTGCACCTGGGTGACAAACTCAGACGTGGACATCATCCGCGGCTGGGGGGTGCGCGTAGTCTTGACTGCCATCCAAACCAGGAACAGCGCACATAGGATGACAACCCAGAATACGGCGGTTTTTACATTAGAATTCATGAACTCCCTTTCGCTGGATCCCAAAATCAGATCCCGGCCGGGACGAAACCCAGCCACCCGCTACTGTGTAAGACGTTGGAATCGTTGATTTCGATTCATTCGGCACGCGGAAAGCCGAACTCTGCAGATACACCCCTCAGCGGCTCCTTATAGTATGACAAACGAACGATCTCCAGGCTGCCGTCTGACGCGGCAACGTCGGCAGACGGTCCGAAGCCTCTCACCCACAAAATCTGCCCCTCCGCTTCAAGAACCGGCCAGTGACGCCGCTCCCACAAGTAGATCCGATTTTCCTGAAACAGGGTTTTCACCTTCTCCGGGTGGCTGTGGCCTACGCACTGGTATTCATCTCCCGGCTCCCAATTCCTGATCTTTAACCCGGAGACGCCGGCCTGCTCCAATTTGCGCGCGTCGAAATCTGCGAACTGTAAAGCTCTCTCTTCCTTGAATTTAGCACGGATTACGGGTGCCGAATCAGCACCACTTAACTGGATTTCTCCCGCCTGAAAAGGCAATGAAACGTGTTGATTACACGCCACATCCACCTGGTAGTGGCGCTGAACCGCTACCGTGCCGAGGAGCGTCAATCGGAGCCGATCGAAGCTCCGTAACGCATCGATGCCGGGTACTTGGACGCGGTCATGACCCTCGCTGACTTCGCACAGCCTCAGAATTGCATCTATATGGATGGAATCCACCTTTTTTAGGTCGCCCTTGACCCTTCGGATGGCCTCCCGGATTACCCTTCGCCGGGCGGCCAGAGGCAGACTCATCAATGCTGGTGAATCCAGCAGCAACTCCTGGTCGCCAGCCAGGCCCAACCTAGATGACGCGAGCGAAGACAACAGCCGGGCCGCTTCGGCACCCCAGTATTCTTCCTCCACCTGCGATAGCGACGCCAGGTTGGCCAGCCCGTGCTCCACCCGGTCATGGAATGTCGCCCGCAACTGCGGAAGCAATTCCAGGCGAATGAAGTTTCGTCGGAACTCGCGCTGCTCGTTGGAGATGTCTTCGCGCCATGTCAAACCCTGGTGCGCAGCATAGTTCCGCACCTCGTCTCGCGTGATTTCCAGAAGCGGCCTGATGAGCCCGTTTGAACTGACCGGCGGCATCCCTGCCAAGCCCGTTAATCCGGTACCGCGGATCATTCGGAAGAGCACGGTTTCTGCCTGATCGCTCATGGTGTGCCCCAGGGCAACGCGAGTCACGATACCTTGGTCCAGCAGCCGCGCAAAGAGGGCACGACGCTGGTCGCGCGCCGCTTGCTCCAGGTTGTCGCCAGCCGGAGGCGCGGCCGATTCGACGAAAACAGGTAGAGCCAGCCCATCTGCCAGGGTGCGGACGAACTGCTCATCACAATCCGACGCTTCGCCTCGCAGGCGGTGGTTTATATGCACGACCACCGGTTCGAAATGAAGGTGTCCGCTCAGTTGGTTGAGCAGGTGAAGCAGGACCACGGAGTCGGCGCCGCCGGAGACTGCCACGCCGAGGCGGTCGCCCTCGTTCACCATACGAGTGCGAGTGATAAACCCCGCCACCCGATCGAGTAATGTGTCCGACAATAACCACATTGTAAGTCTCGATGTCTGCTTTTGATCCCGATGCATACGGGTAGGCGGCATGCCGCTTAGCTACGATACGATTTAGCCTTGTCGTACGCCGCTCCTCCATTCACTCTTTATGAATCTTGCAAACTCTGCTCTGCCCGAGGCTGAACTGCTCCACCTTGCTCACCGCATCCAGCTTCTCTTGATGGATGTCGACGGAACGCTGACTGACGGCAAGATCCACTTCGCACCCGACGCGCAAGGCCGCATGACCGAAACCAAGGCGTTCGACGCTCAGGATGGAATAGCCCTCCGCTGGCTGGCTTGGCATAACATCAAGACCGGTGTGATCAGCGGCCGTGATTCCGCGGCAACCGTCGAGCGCGCGCGCCAGGTGGAGATGACCTACGTCTTTCAGGGTCACGTCGAGAAGATCCCGATCCTTGAACAAATCATCGCCGACTCGGGCTTGCATCCTACCCAAATCGCCTACGTCGGCGACGATCTGACGGACGTCGTCATCATGCGCCGCGTGGGCTTGGCCATTGCAACCGCCAATGCTCGCCCGGAAGTGAAGGGCGTCGCGCACTGCGTCACAGCATCGCCCGGCGGCTCGGGTGCTGTGCGGGATGCTATCGAGTTGATCCTTCGCGCGAAGGGTCTGTGGCAAGGGATTCTCGAAAAGTATGAGGTGATACGTTGAGCTCTTCAAACACCGACAAGAACGGATTTGTCATCGTCGCATTCAACGGCCCGGGCGTCCTTCACCAGCTAACGGGAGTCATCGCGGCGCATCATGGCGACATCCGATCTATTTCCCTCATTGACGAGCAGCCACCCGACACCCGCATCTATTTCGAGCTCGACCTGCCGGGCGAGGAGGAAGCTCTGGCAGCGGACCTCCGCAAGCTCGAGGTGGTCCGGTCCGTCGAGCTGGTCCAGACCCTACAGAAAATCTACGGGAAACGCATCATAATCATGGGCGGCGGCGCGCAGGTTGGTCAGGTTGCCCTGGGTGCGATTGCCGAAGCCGACCGTCACAACATTCGCGGCGAACACATTTCCATCGACACCATCCCGCTCGTAGGAGAGGAGACGCTCGCGGCAGCGGTTCGCGCGACACGCCGACTTCCGCGTGTGCGGGCCCTGGTTCTGGCCGGTAGCCTGATGGGCGGCGACATTGAAAATGCGGTTCGTGAAGTTCGCAGCCAGGGCATGCTGGTCATCAGCCTGAATATGGCGGGAAGCGTTCCGGATGCCTCCGACCTAGTGGTCACGGATCCCGTCCAAGCCGGCGTCATGGCCGTGATGGCTGTTGCTGACACGGCCCAGTTCACCGTCGGCCGCCTCAACCGCCGCGTCTTCTAGACTAAGCGAGTTCCGGAAGGTGCTATTGACCGCTGCAGAACCTTTAGCATGAGCGGGCCGCAGCCGCCGGCTTATGCCTGAAGCCGATGCTACGATTGACTATTGCGGAACGAAGTCGCAGGCGCGTTAACGACCCGGTCGCTGGATGTCACCCACTGAAATCGATTACGAAAAAGAAGTGCCCCCGTACAATGAACAGGAAGCCGATACGAGGCTAAGACCGTGACTTATCCCCCCGAAGCCTTCCTCAGCTATACCAGACTGGACGACGAGTACTTTGGCGGTGCGATTACGTCATTGAGGCGCTTGATGGAACTAGGCGTTCAGGTCGTCACCGGCGATAAAACCTTCAACATTTTCCAAGACGTCGACGGTATCGAATTCGGTCAAAAATGGAAGGAACGGCTCACCGAAGCGATTTCGATATCCAGGTTCCTCATACCAATCGTCACACCGCTTTTTTTCAAGAGTGATCCTTGTCGCGATGAGTTGAAGCAGTTCATGGAGCATGAGAAGAGTCTTGGCAGAGACGACCTCATCCTCCCAATCTACTTCGTGACCGCGCCGGTGCTCGAACGGCCGGAGCTGCTCAAGGATGATGCGCTTGCCTCCGAAATCGGCAGCCGTCAGCGATATGACTGGCGGGTTCAGGCAGACCTACCGCCCAACGACCCGAAGATACGTCGTGCTGTTCGGGAGCTGGCGGAGAAGATCGCGACCGCCATAGCACGCACGTCTGGTCCAGCTCCGGCACCGGCCTGGCGCGGCGACGATGCCAGCGACGACGAGGCTTCCGAACTAGTCAAGAGTTTGGGACCGGAAAGAGAGACGAGAAAGCGTCGAAAGCTCGTTTTGTGGGTAGACGACAGGCCGGACAACAACGTCATTGAGCGTCGCTCGATGGCCGCCTACAACATCGATTTCGTTCTCGCCAAATCGACGGGTCAGGCCCTGGCGGAGCTAAGGAAACAACCGTTCGACGCGATCATCAGCGACATGGGTAGACCTCCGGATTCGCGAGCCGGTTACACTCTGCTGGAAGCGGTGCGCGGTAGCGGGGATCAAACTCCCTATTTTATCTACGCTGGGTCAAGGGCCCCCGCGCATGCCCGCGAAGCGCGCAGTCTCGGTGCTCAGGGCACCACGAATATGAGCGCCGAGCTTCTCCAAATGTTGCTGCAGGCCGTGAATGTGTGAGACCTCCGATCGCCATGGCAAACCACAAACGCTAGTGTTCCGCATGGTTCACGGAGCGGCGGATTTCGGGTCGTCAACCCGGCCGGCGCTGCAGCGTGCGGGTTGGCGGGAGCGCGGTGCGGTGATTGCCGTTAGGTTTCTGGATGGCGGTGAAGGACTGAAGACACATCTTCGCGATCCGACATGGCAAGGGGTGAGCCCCCGCCCTGCCAATCTTCAATTCGCGTTTGTCGACCGTACACATGCGGAGCGTGCGCATTAACGTCCGACCTGGAAACGAGTCTCGGTCAAGCTGAGACGGAGATCCCAGTGCTCGCGAATTTCGGGTGCGTGATTATGGTAATCTCACGCCTATGCCTACGTGTTTTGTCGTGATGGGGTTTGGGAAAAAGACCGATTACCCCACCGGCAGGGTTCTTGACCTGGACAAGTCGTACAAGTACATCATCAAGCCTGCGGCGGAAGCCGCCGGTTACGAGTGCATTCGGGCCGACGAGATACAGCATTCAGGCAACATCAACGTGCCAATGTACCAGCAGTTGCTGAACGCTAACGTCGTGGTTGCTGACGTTTCCACATACAACCCTAATGCGTTTTATGAGCTTGGCGTTCGCCACGCGCTCAAACCGTATACGACAATCACGATAGCCGAAGACAAGTTGGTGTTCCCCTTTGACGTCGGTCAGATTGCCATTCGGACCTATCATCATTTAGGTGAGGGTATCGACTTCGGCGAAGTCGAACGCATGAGGGGCGAGTTGGAGGCCGCCATAAAGACCGTTGGCGCGCAGGCCGCGTGCGACAGCCCGGTCTACACGTTCCTAAAGGATCTCCGGCCTCCGGCCATCGCTAAGGCGGAAGCCCAGCGTGCAGCGCTCGCTACGACTCCAGAGGCGCAGGCCGCCGCCCAGCCGACAGTTCGGGCTCTTATGGACCAGGTTGAGGCGGCATTCGAGCGGAGTGACTTCGCTACAGCGAAGAGTCTGCTGACCGTAGTTCGTACCATGATGCCTAACGACGTGTTCGTTACTCAGAAGCTTGCGTTGGCGACCTACAAAAGCAAGCTGCCAACTCGAGTTGATGCCCTGAATGAGGCCTGCCAAATGCTGGAGGCCCTTGGGCCGAGCACTTCGACTGATGCTGAAACCCTAGGACTCTACGGGGCCGTGCACAAACGACTTTGGGATGAGACCAAGGACTCCATTCATTTGGACAAAGCTATATGGGCGCACGAGAAGGGTTTCTACGTCAAGAATGATTACTACAACGGTATCAATCTGGCATACCTACTGAACGTGCGCGCCGCACAGACCGGCGACACCACCCCCGCAGAGGCGATCGCGGATTTCATCCTTGCGCAACGGACCCGACGTCACGTGCTCCGATTGTGCGAGGCGCTGGTGGAATCGAAACCCGCGCCGAGGGGCGCCGACGAATACTGGATCAAAGCAACCATGGCGGAGGCATACGCTGGACTAGGCGATGATCCGAAAGCGATGGAGGTGCTGGAGGCGGCACGGATGGTTGACATGTCAGTTCCTTCGCTCGACTCCGCAGAAAAGGGCACACCGCAACGGCCTCCGTCCCCGGTACCTGGGTGGATGAGTCAGACCACTGAGGATCAGCTTGCGCGGCTTCGCGAACTGCTCGCCCAATCTCCATTGAACCGGATCAAGTAACACAGAGCTAAAAAGTGAGGTGAAGCTGGCGAGATGCCGCGACGGGCAGATTATTTCTTGTTGCCGATTACACACAAGGAACTGCACGCAACGCATCCCAGAAAGCCGCATCTCACGAGCTTGAAGGGTTACGACACAACTGCGACCGCGCTGACAATCTGGACAACTTGGTTTCCAAGGCGTCAACACCGGCACCAAATCCGTCTCGTTTGTGCTGCGGCGATAGCGCCTTTTCGCGTATCAAGTGTAAGGAAATGCCCACCTTACCCCGACTTGCCCAAGTTGCCCGTGTCCATCGCGGCGAGGCGCGCGGATTCGAGGACAGAAAAGAGTGTTCGGCGTGCCGCAGGCCTTCAGGAAGGTTCATCCCAATCGCGCAGCCAGGTGTTTCGCCGTCAGCGACTCGCTCGCCTTCAGCAACTCGCGCGGCGCTCCCTCAAACACAACTGCGCCGCCTTCGGCGCCTGCACCCGGCCCCATGTCGATGATCCAATCGGCGCGCGCGACGACGTCCAGGTTGTGCTCAATCACAATCAAAGTGGTTCCATTGTCGGCCATCGCTTCGAGGAGGGCCAGCAGGTTCGCCACGTCGGCCATGTGTAGACCGGTAGTCGGCTCGTCGAGAACCACGATTTGCGAAGGCTTCTGGAGCTCACTCGCCAGTTTCAAGCGTTGACGTTCGCCGCCCGACAGCGTGTTGAGTCGTTGCCCGAGCGCGATGTAGCCGAGTCCCACGTCCTTCAGTGCCTTTAGCGTCGCGAGAATCGGTTTCTCTGTGAAGTAAGATAAGGCGTCCACGACGGAGAGGTTCAACACTTCGTTGATGTTCTTTCCGCGCAGCTTCAGTGCGAGAACCTCGCCGGTGAAGCAGCGGCCTTCACAGGTTTCACAGCGAACAGCGACGGGATCGAGGTGCTGTAAATCCGTGTAGATAACACCCAAGCCTTCGCATGCGGGGCATGCTCCCTTGGAGTTCGCGCTGAAGAGCGCAGGCTGAACCTTGTTGGCCGTCGCGAACGCTTTCCGAATTGCGTCCGCCATTCCTGAGTACGTGGCCAGGTTTGATCGTCGCGATCCCGCCGCCAGTGATTGATCGACGTAGACGGCATCCGGGTAATGTTTGGGAAGACAGCCGTGAATCAGCGAGCTCTTCCCGCTGCCCGCGACGCCGGTGACGACGGTCAGAACGCCCTTGGGAATCTTCACCGTGATGTTGCGCAGATTGTTGAGCGTCGCGTTCTCGACGAGCAGGTGTCCTTTCCCGGATCGCGGTTTCTCTTTCAACGCCTGATGCTTGGAAAGGTGTTTTCCCGTCAACGTGCCGCTCTTCTTGAGCTCCTTGAACGGGCCCTCGAACACAACTGTCCCACCGGCCCTTCCGGCGCCAGGCCCCATATCGACGATGTGATCCGCAATCGCCATCACTTCAGGCTCGTGCTCTACGACCAGAACGGTGTTCCCGACATCGCGAAGCTTGGTCAGCGTATGGTTGAGTCTTTCGATGTCATGCGGGTGCAAACCGATGGTCGGCTCATCGAAGATGTAAAGCGCCTCGGTCAGGCTGGACGACAGATGGCGCACCATCTTGACCCGTTGCGATTCTCCACCGGAAAGTGTTGCCGTCTCACGGCTCAAGCTTAGATAACCAAGTCCGATCTCGACGAGATGATCGAGCCTTTCTGCCAGACGAGCCACCAGCGGACCGACATTCGGCGCGCGAAGCGAATGGCTGAAGTCAGCGAGCTCGGTCACCTGCATCGCCGAGCATTCCGCGATGTTCTTCCCGTCGACGCGGCAGGCGCGCGCGGCTTCCGACAAACGCGTTCCGCCGCACGCGCTGCACGTACCCTGCGTCACAAGCCTCTCAAACGCTTCACGAAGATGCGCCGGCATCTTCTCCGCGCCTTTGCTCAGGTAGAGGCGCTTGAATTTGGGAATCAGGCCGTCATAACCCGAGCTGAAGCTTTGCCCTTGCTTGTTGACTTTCGCCTTCGTGTCGTCGCGATATAGAAAATCGCGCCACTCCTCTTTCGTGTACTTTTTGAGTGGTTTCTTGACGTCGAAGAATCCCGACTTGACGAAGGTGTGCAGATTGTAACCACCCACGTTGAACGTTGGAAAACGGATTGGGCCTTCTTCAAGAGACTTACTCTTATCCACCAGTGCTTCGACATCGATCTGAGAACCGCGCCCGAGTCCCTCGCACTCGGGACACATGCCCATGGGATCGTTGAATGAAAGCGCCAGGGCATGCGGAACCGCGGGCTTTCCAAGACGAGAGAACAAGACGCGCAGCAACGTGTAGATGTCGGTCACCGTTCCCAATGTCGAGCGCGGATTCCCGCCGAGGCGTTGCTGATCGACGATGATGGCCGTCGAGAGATTCGCGAGAATGTCGACATCAGGCTGTCCATAGCGCGGCAGAAAATTCTGCACGAACGTGGGGAACGTCTCATTGAGCAGACGTTGGGATTCCGCGGCAATCGTATCGAACACGAGCGACGATTTCCCCGAACCCGAGACGCCCGTGAAAACCGTGATTCTCCGTCGAGGAATATCGAGGGAAATGTTCTGGAGGTTGTTCTCGCGGGCGCCGCGCACCTGGATGGCGCCAAAGGGATCGGATTCAGAAGATGAGGGGGACATGTTGCTCCGCACTTGAGATACCCAGGTCGCACACCATCCGTACGGGTGTTTTCTTCGCAAGTTTGAGACTGGCAGACCGATTCGGTGACCTACGCCTGTACCAGGAGGACCTGATTGCCATCAGTGTCCTCAAGATTAAACCACTTTACATCTCGCGCCGAGAACCTCAGGCCCCAGTGGGTTCTGGGACTCACTCCTGGCGCCACACATGTCCTCCAACGCCGTATCTGGTCACTTCGACGGATGAGCCGACTACCCACTCATGTGCTTTCCGTAAGCGGCGTTTTTACGGGAGTAATCTTCCACGGTACTTTGGGGCATGTGACAGAGCGGCTCCTATTCTCAGAGTGTCGGACGGGGTGCGATCGCCGCCTCGGGGTCGGTTGCGGCCATCTTTAAATACGCGAGCGAGCGTTCTCCTCAGGCGCCCGGGAATCCGAACATCAACCACGATTGATTGGCTACCCAATGGGGGTAAAGCTCCGTCATCTTATTAAACAGCTCTTCGTCGGACGTCGCGGTTTTCTGCAGCCGATCAAAGTCGAGCAGATAGCGCTTCGTATCCTCGATCGCCGACGGCGAGTCGGGCGCGCCAGGCTTCTTGTGACCGGCAACAACAATCGACGGCTCGAGCGCCGCCAACCGGTCCAACGCCGCGACCCAGTTCTTCCGGCTCTCTGGGGTAGTGTCGCCGACGTACATGTGGCACTGGTTATACACGACGTCGCCTGCGACGACCAGGCCGATCGATGGAACGTACAGAGACGTCGTATCAGCACTATCGGTGTGGCCCTGCTCGATGATGCGCAATTCCTGGCCCTCGAGAGTGAACGTGTTGTGCTCATAGGGCTCAGGCGCAACGAATTTAGCGGCCATTTGCCCAGGAAACAACCGGCGGGCTAACCGCTCTACCGGGGGAGTGAAGGACATCTGCATGGCGTTCACCGTCTTGGGTGTTGCGATCGCCCGAGCGCTTGGGAAACGGTCGAGCAGAATGCCCAAACCGTAGAAGTGGTCGAAATGGGCGTGCGTTATGTAGATGGTCTCCAGGTTGCGGTTGTGCAGCGCAATCCAGTCCGCGAGCGCCTCTGCTTCAGCCACAGTTGTCATTGCGTCTACCAGCACCGCATCGTACTCGCCGAAGATTAAAGTCGACGTCATCGGGTCAAAGCCGAGCGGTTCGCCGAAAGGCTTTGGCCGCTCGCCTACCATTACCTTCCCCGGGGCGGTAAATACGTTGACACCGAGCGTGCTCGACGTGATGGCGGCACTCACCTGCTGGGTCTCCCTTGTTTCATCTCGTGGACCTTTCTATGCCTGAAAGGAGGACGCATGCCAATTCAGAGCCTTGTGCGGGGCTGAGCGTTAACCGTATTTCAGGTCGGTGCTCTGTCCCACCTCGATAATGTAACCGTCGGGGTCGCGGATGTAGCAGCGAATCTCGCCGTACTTGGGTATCGGCTCTGTGATGAACTCCGCTCCTCGACTTTTCCATAACTCATAGCAGGCTTGAATATCCGCAACGCGAAAATTCATAAAGCTGTTGATGTGATTCGGGTCGGGGACGCTGAGCGTTACCGTCGGCTTATCCGGGGTCGGCCCGCCTCCAACGTTCAGAATCATCCAGATATTCGCAAGCTGAAGGTATCCAGGCGCGTTGCCGTCACCCAAGCTCAGAATGCGAGCGCCGAAGACCTTTTCGTAGTAGCGAGCCGATCGCTCGATGTCGGCGACGGTGAGAAATTGCGCGATGCTCATCCCCTCTCGCGGGGGCATCTCATAGCTCTTCTGGTCGATTTGTACGCTGCCCATTTGACGACTCCAATTCCAATATCGTACATCTGGCACGCCAGCCCAGGGTTAGCCCGGCATGGATGAAGCGCAACATAGACAGCCCCCGGGAACGGCTCACTCTGACCTTTGTCCAGTTCGCCGACAACGACCGGAACCCGCAAATCTCACCAGCGTCCGGCAAACCGTCCAAGAATGCTTCCACTCCACCTTTAGCTGGGGTCTCCGGGATGGATCTGCGTTTGCTTTCCGTGCAGTACCTCGCGCATGACGATCATCAAAACTTCAACTTCTTATTTCGCCTTCGCTAGCCCCTCAACAACTGCTTCAAGTTGATCGAGTATCTCGTTCCAGCCCTCTAGCTGACCGCTATTTTTGGCGTGCTCCATGGTTTCGTTGCCAATGTAGGTGAGTTTCGTCTGGCCGTTTCCAAAATCCTCAAAGGTAACTACGTCGTGCGCATCGGCTATGGCCTCATGTTCTATTCCATATTGCGCAGCGTCGACCTTGTTTCCATCCGGGTCGGAAAAGTACAGGGAGAAAACGATCTTTTCGTGCAAAACAATCTCGTGGTATTCAGCACCATTCCAGAACTCCTGCCCATCTGGCGCTCTCATGCAGCAGAGAAATTTTCCTCCGACCCGAAAATCTATCTTGCAGAAAGACGCAGTAAAACCCTTCGGCCCCCACCATTCCATCACGTATTTCGGGTCTGTCCACGCCTTCCAAACCAATTCGCGTGGAGCGTCGAAAACTCTTGTGACAACCATCCGCTCTGTCTCGTTAACCGTGTTTTGCGTCATCTCTGACCTCCTTTGTTTTCATCTGATTCACAACCGCATCCAGCTTGTCGAAACTCTCTTCCCAGAAGCGGCGATAGTTAAACGCCCAATCGCTGACTGCTTTTATCGCATCTGGCCTAAGCGTGCACACACTCTCTCGTCCACGCTTCGTCTTGATCACAATCCGCGCCCGCACCAGGTAGGCAATATGTTTTGAAATCATCTGCTGCGAGAGTGCAAACGGTTCCGTCAATCCAT
>JBAUOG010000266.1:0-6207 GCA_049579625.1 Bryobacteraceae bacterium | reverse complement strand
GGTTCAGACCGTAGAACCGCACCATGGGCAGGTAGGTGATTGTCATCAGCAGCCAGGCTACGCCCCCCAGTGCCATCACTTGTGCCTCACCGACGCTTAAAGCCCCGCCCAGCACCAGTCCAACCGGCAGCAGATACGTGCAGATCAGCCCGAGCACGGTTCCGGCCAGCACGAGTGCGGAATGTTGCAGCTGGTTGAACGCCGTCCGCGAGATCATCCGCTCAATCTCCGCAAATCCCTCGTAAGCGCGGTGGCTCCGCGTCGTGGGCGTCAGGCCCAACCACACGCTTCCTCCACTGCGCTTGATGCCGCGGGCTAGCGCGCAATCATCAATGATCTCGCCCCGGATACTCTGGATCCCCCCCATCCGTTCTAGCGCCGCGGGACGCACCAGCATGCACCCTCCCGCCGCACCCGCCGCTTTCCTGCGCCTGCTCTGAATCCACGCGGGTGGATAGAGCAGCAGAAAGAAGTAAACGAATGCCGGAATCAGCAGCCGCTCGGCGACATGCGAGCAATGTAGTTTCACCACCAGCGACGTCAGGTCATAACCATGCCGCTCGGCCACCGCGATCAGCCGCGACACATTGTCTGGCGCATGCGAGATATCGGCATCGGTAAGCAAAAGAAAATCCGGCTGCCAGGGACTAGCCCCTGAGATGCCTTGCGAAACAGCCCACAGCTTTCCAGTCCAGCCTTGGGGAAGCGGCCGTGACTGCAGTATGCTGAGCCGGTCCGAAGCGCCCAGGCGGGAGGCTGTAGAACGCGCCACTTCGGCAGTTCCATCCGAACTGTCGTCGTCAACCAGGAAAATGTGCAGCGATCCAGCCAAGTCCTGTCGCAGCAAAGACTCGATCGTCTCCTCGATGGACCCGGCTTCGTTTCGTGCCGGAATCACTACCGCGACCCGGCGCGTTTGGCCCCACCGCTCTTCCGGAAGAAGCTTGTTGCCGACGGTCCAGAAGAACCCTCGCGCCAGCGCCATGCTAAGCCAAATGACGAGCGTCAACAGGCCGAGGGCGGCGAGTACGCTCACAGCGCCGGTTGCTGTTGGGTCATACAGTGCAGTGTGCCCAGACCCAATACCAGATCGGTCGACGCGATGCCGATCACCTGGCGATCCGGGAACAGTTCCGCCAGGGTGTTCAGCGCCACACGGTCATTGGCGTCATTGAAAGTCGGAACTAGCACCACTCGGTTCGCAATATAGAAATTCGCGTAGCTCGCCGGCAGCCGTTGGCCATCGAAGTAAACAGATTCCGGCATGGGCAGTGTCACGATGCGCAACGGCGTCCCATGCTGATCCTTCATCTTGCGCAATAGCGTCTCGTTCTCAAGCAGCGGCCCGTGATCGACTTCGGCCGGGTCGGGTTCACTTGCTACCACCACGGTGTGCGGATCGACAAATCGCGCCAAGTCATCCACGTGGCCATGCGTATCATCGCCGGCGATTCCGTTGCGCAACCATAGCGTGTGGCGCACCCCGAAATAGTGCCGGAAAATCTTTTCGTAGTCTTCCCGGCTGATGCCAGGGTTGCGCGCTTGCACGGAACTCAGTAAACATTCTTCGGTTGTCAGAAGCGTTCCCTGGCCATTGACGTCGATACTGCCGCCCTCCAGCACCACCCGCTGTCCATTCCACACCGGCGTCCAGGCGTGGATGCCCATGTCGGATACCACGGCTTCCGCTACCGCATCGTCCTGCTGCCAGTTGTCGTACTTCGCCCAACCGTTGAAATGGAAGTTCAAAGCCCCCAGCTTGGCAGGCTCAACGATATCGGCGTACGCGGATGAGAGATCCGCCTCTTCCGATTTAACGAAGATCGGGCAGAAATCCCGCGTCCAACTCCGATCGGTTGCTACATGGAAGATGCGCACGGCGCCCATGTCGACATGAGTCTTCGCGAGCACGTCCCGAGCGCCGGCTTCGGCCTCCGCGTTCTCCACCAGGATGTTGACCTTCTCGACGCACGCCAGGTGACGAACAATCTCGCCGTAGATCCAGATCGCCGTCTCAAACTTGCCTGGCCAATCGGTTGCCTCGTGCGGCCAGGCGAGCCACGTCGCCTCGTGGGACTCCCACTCCGCGGGCATTCGAAAGCCGTAATGACTTGGGTACTGTTGAAGAGCGTGCATGACTTTAGGCAAGCCAACGCTCGGTAATCGGAGCATATGCGTCAATCCTTCGATCGCGTAAGAAAGGCCAATTCTTGCGGACTTCGTCTATCAATTTTGGATCGCACTCCACCACCAGCACTTCCTCTTTATCGGTCGAGGCCTCGCGTATCAACCGCCCAAACGGATCGGCGACAAACGACGAGCCCCAGAACTCAAGGCCCCGGTCAGCCGGTCCCTCAAACCCTGTGCGATTAATGGCGGCAACGTAAATGCCGTTTGCAATCGCGTGCGACCGCTGGATGGTCCGCCAGGCGTCCAGTTGCGCGTCGCCCCACTCCGCCTTCTCAGACGGATGCCAGCCGATGGCCGTCGGATAGAACAGCACGTTGGCGCCCTGAAGGCTCGTCAGCCGTGCTCCTTCCGGATACCACTGGTCCCAACAAACCAGCACTCCGATACGCGCATACCTGGTTTCGAAATTTCGAAATCCGATGTCGCCCGGAGTGAAGTAAAACTTCTCAAAAAAGAGCGGGTCGTCCGGGATGTGCATTTTGCGATACAGGCCCAGCAAAGCGCCGTCCGCGTCGATCGTCACCGCCGTATTGTGATAAAGACCTTGCGCCCGCTTCTCAAAGAGAGAAGCGACAATCGCCACTTGCAGTTCCTTCGCGATGCCGGCCAGGACTTCCGTGCTCGGTCCGGGAATCGTCTCGGCCAGCGAAAACAGTTCGGCCTTCTCTTCGCGGCAGAAGTACTGCGATCGAAACAGCTCTTGGGTGCAGACGATTTCCGCGCCCTGGCTGGCCGCGGTTCGAATGCCCGAGATCGCCTTGTTAAGGTTTTCGTCGGCGTTCGTGGTGCAGCTCATCTGCACCAGGCCGATCTTAAAAGCACTATCTCGTGGCGCTCGCGGCGAAACCGCATTTACGGGCATAGTACGATTGTCCTCATCTTCACTCTCTATGCAAAAGCTGCTTTGCCTGGTAATTGCCCTGTCGATCAACGCGTGGACCGCCACTATTCCCACGCCGCACAAGCATTTCGGTTTCACGCCAGGCGACGACTACAAGCTGGCGGATTACTCCCAGATTACCAGCTACTTTGAAAAGCTGAGCCATGCAAGCGATCGCCTTCGCTGGGTGAAGTTCGGCAACACTTCCGGGGGCAAGCCGATGTATGTGGCCTTCATTTCGGCGGCGGAAAATCTGAAGAGACTCGACGAGTATCAAGCCATCAACCGTAAGCTCGCTCTCGCGCAAGTAAGCGACGCCGAGGCAAAGGACCTGGCGCAAAAGGGCCGCGTCTTTGTCTGGATCGATTCCGGTCTGCACGCCACGGAGGTTGCGCCTTCGCAGCAAGCGCCGGAACTCGCCTACCGAATGCTGACCGATGAGAGCGCGGAAGCGCAGTTCATTCGCAGCAAGGTCATCCTGATGCAGGTTCCCTGTATCAATCCTGACGGTCTGGACATGGTCGTCGAGTGGTATCGCTCGAACGTCGGAACACCGTATGAGCTGGCTCCGCTGCCGCACTTGTATCAGAAGTATGCCGGCCACGACAACAATCGCGATTGGTACATGCTCAATCTTCCGGAGACCCGGAACGTAACCAAACTGCTGTTCCAGGATTGGTTTCCGGAGATCGTCTATAACCAGCACCAGGCGCCCCCCTTTCCGGCGCGCATCTTCGTTCCTCCGTATGCCGAGCCCCACAACCCGAACATCCCGGCCTCGGTGATGGAAGGCATCAACCAGATCGGCGCCGCGATCAAGGCCCGCTTTGCCCTCGAGAACAAACCGGGCGCGTTGTCCTATTACGGGTTTGATGCCTGGTGGAATGGCGGCCTGCGCTCTGTGCCTGCGTTTCACAACATGCACGGCATACTGACCGAGACGGCCGGCACCTCGTACGCTACGCCTGTTACCTACAAAGAAGCCGACCTGCATGACCGCTTTGAGAACGGCGTATTGACGAAAACCCCCAGCATGTTTTACGAGAAGCCCTGGCTCGGAGGCCGCTGGCGACTGCGCGACGCGGTCGACTACATGCTGACTGCGGATTTCGCCATCCTCAATCTCGCCGCCGAGCGCAGTTCCGACTATTTGCGCGAGGCCTACCAGTCCGCCCAGACCCAGATCAAGCTGGGCCAATCCGGCAAGCCGTATGGCTATGCGATACCTCAACAGCAGTGGGACTCCTCCGCCACGCGTGAAATGCTGGCCCGGCTGAAGCTGTCCGGCGTCGAGATCAAACAAGCGACGGCAAAGTTCTCCAGCGGGGGACGCGAATTCCCGGAAGGCACGTTCGTGATCTCCAGCGCTCAACCGTTCCGGGGTTACGCGGTCGACCTGCTCGAGGCCCAGAAGTACCCTGAATTGAGGGAAAGCCCGAATGGTCCCTTGAAGCGGCCCTACGACATCGCCGGGTGGACGCTGCCCATGCAGATGGGCGTGGATGTCGTCCGCCTCGACGAGCCGCTGCCGCTGAGACTTCAAGCAGTCAACGAACTGGAATCGACGCCGGCTAGCCGGTCTCACAGCGACGCGTCTTTCTTTCAGACCATGGCTGACTTGCTGAAGGCAGGGAAGTCTCTTCGGTGGAGCGGCGACGGCAGGCTATTGGTCGAAGGCGAAGCCGCGCCTGCCGAGATCGCCAACGCCGCCTATACGATCCGGCTGCCCCGGGTCGCGGTCTACGATTCCTGGCTGGCCAATATCGATGCAGGCTGGACCGATTGGCTGCTCGATCAGGAACGTGTGCCGCACGTCATGCTGCACAATGCCGATGTTCAGAAAGGCCACTTGAACGATCGCTTTGACGCCATTGTGTTGCCGGCACAAGAAGCGTCCGCCATTCTGCATGGAGCGCGTGACGGCGAACGCAGCGGGAGCGCCCGTATGGACCGTGCTCCCAACGCTCAGCAACGCCCCGAATACACCGGAGGCATTGAACTGAAGGGCCTGGTGGAATTAGCCGAGTTTGTTCGTCAGGGAGGCTGGCTCATCACCTTCGATCAGGCCGGTGAACTGCCGGTTTCGAACTTCCCTCTGCCTGTCCGGCTCCTGATCAAGCCAGGAACAGGAGGCTCAGAGGAGACCGTGTCACCGAAGGCGTATTTTTGCCCCGGCTCCATCCTCCGAGCAACTGTTGATACAAAGAATCCTATCGCGTTCGGCATGCCACCGGATAGCTATATATTTTCCAGCGGAGGGCAAGCCTACGACAATTTGCTTCTGCCGGAATTCAACAAGGGCGAGCGCGAAGTTAAGACCGTTGCCCACTACGCGACAACGAATGTTCTGGCCAGCGGCTTCCTCTCCGGTGAGAGCACCGTTGCCGGAAAGGCTTTGCTCGTGGACGTCCGCTACGGAAAAGGACATGTGGTGTTGTTCGGTTTCCGTCCCCAGTTCCGCGGCCAGACCTACGGTACCTTCCGCCTTGTGCTCAATTCGATTTATCTTGCTTCCGCGCAGCCTGCCAACGCTCCCTCTGCTTCCGCAGTCACTGCACGTGCACGGTCAGTGACGCGCTGACACTGTGTCCTTTGCCATCTTTTGCGGTCAGCGTGTAGGTCGTGTCCTTGACGGGCGCCACCTGAAGGCAATGATTGTAGCTGGGCTTCGCATCCTTGAACTCCGGCTCCAGGCTCACGGAAACGGCGTTCGCGACGCCGTAGCACATGTTGATGGTCTCTCCGCGCCGTGGATGGGCCGGGGCCAGGCCAAACGTCAGGATCTTTACTTCTCCCGATCCAAAGACCAAGTCAGTCGTGCTTCGCAGTCGTTGCTGTTCTCGCTGGGCGGCCTCCTGTTGCGCCTTCTGTTCATTCTGCGCGCGTGAATAAAATATCCAGCAGACGTATGCCACCCCCATCAGCAACAACACGCTGGTCAATACGAGCAATCGCCTGAGAACAGGCGTCGACGCCGCGTCATTCTCCATACTTGATTGTGGCGCGAATCGCTCACAACCCTACCTGACATAGCCGGAACCGAACAGGCTCGGGGATTCCAGGCAACCGCTCCTTTACAGCAAGGGAGCGACTGAGGGCGCGCTCCAGGGTGCGTGAAACGGAAGTCGATGGAGCCA
>JBAUOG010000265.1:0-3141 GCA_049579625.1 Bryobacteraceae bacterium | reverse complement strand
CGGGTGGACCGCGCGAAGCAAGAGCTTCATGGCTGCGCATCCCAATCAAATTCGATTGGCATGGCTCGTTGGATCATACCAGCAGAAGGCAACGGAGATGCACGAATGGCTGGTCCAATCGTTTCCTAGGCACTATAAGAGACTGGACAGTGAAACGTTCATGCAGCGATGTCCAGATCAAGGGTGTCACAATAGCCGCAGCGGGCCGGGCTGATTTTGGAGGCCAGGAATTTCTTGAGGGTGGTGCTTTGCGATGAACCCGAGAGAAAATCCGGCCAGGTGTGACGGAGCGCGTGCGACACAACCCATTCGGAAGGGGGTTTTTGCGGGGAGGCAGTGCGGATGTAGGAGTGGAAATTGAACCAGGCGACGCGCCGGAAACTCAGCGCCAGATATTGGAGCAGTCCCTGGGCGATGAGGCCCAACTGAATATGCCGCTCGTAAGCCGCCAACTTGCGGCGGACGTGCTCCCGGTAAACCTCGGACTTGCGCTGCACATATTGCTTGCCGCTGCCGCGGTGGATGGGATTCCAGAACTCCTGACATAGGGGGCGTCATCATCGTCTGTTTCCGGGCGATTCCCATCAACGGGGGCAGTTCGGACCTCGAACCCAAAACTGTCCGCTTTTTTCAACGGCGCGATAAGGTAGCCACGTATGGCTACCCCAACAGATGGAGATCTTTTTCCAGAGGCGCGGAACCCTCCAGGCACGTTGGTCATCAACGAACGCTGCTTGGTGCGCACTGAGGATGGACATCGCGTGGTGTTCGTCTCTGGCGTCGTGCTGGCCCATTACGAACTGTCGGACCGGATGGCCGAGGCCCACGCCATGGTTAGCCTGGTCGAACAAGGCTGGGCCGATCAAAACGATGTGGCTCGTGCGTTCGGTTACTCCGCCAGAAAGGTGCGTCGCGACCAGCAGCGCTACGAAGAGGGCGGATTGGCCGCTTTGGGACAGGCCCGAGGTTACCCCGAAGGGCGAGCCCGTTTGAGTGTCTCCCGGCGGCAAATCGTTCAACGACTTAAAGCTCGGGGACACTCGCATTGCCAAATCGCCCGGCAGTTGGGTGTCAGCGAAACGGCGATCCGTAAGCTGCTGCGTCGAATGGGGTGGCACGACACGGCGATCCAGGGCGTGCAGACTGAGTTGCTGCCTTTGGAGACCGGCCAAACCTCGAACCCAAAACTGTCCGCTTTTGTGCTGGCTGCCCCGCCCTGCCCGCCAGTGGCCTCGGCACAGAGTGCGCCCCCAACCAGCCAAGACACCGATCCGAGCGATCGTCACGCCGATCGACTGTTGGCGCGGCTGGGCTTGCTGGAGGATGCCCCACCGTTGTTTGGTTGCGCGGCGGTTGTGCCACGCGCCGGCGTGATCCTGGCCTTGCCGGTGCTGGTCGCCAGTGGCGTCTTCGAGTGTGCGCAAAAAATCTACGGCAGCCTTGGGCCGGCCTTCTATGGATTGCGCACCAGTTTGCTGACCCTACTACTCATGGCGCTGTGGCGCATCAAACGGCCCGAGGGCCTCAAGGAATACTCGCCGCAGGACCTGGGACGGGTGCTGGGTCTGGATCGGGCGCCCGAAGTCAAAACCTTGCGGCGCAAGCTGGCCCGCTTGGCGGCCGTGGGACGTGCGGCGGAGTTTGGTCAGGCCCTGGCCCAGCATCGAGTTGCCCTGCGAGGCCAGGCTCTGGGCTTTCTCTACACCGATGGCCACGTGCGGGTTTATCACGGCCAGCACACGCTGCCCAAGGCCCATGTGGCTCGCATGCGTATCTCGCTGCCGGCCACTTCGGATTACTGGGTCAACGATAGTGCGGGGGACCCGCTGTTCGTCGTGACAGCCGAAGCCAACGCTGGGTTGATCAAAGTGTTGCCTGGCATCCTGGCCCAAGTGCGGGCGTTGGTGGGCAAGCGGCGCCTGACGGTAGTCTTTGATCGCGGCGGCTACAGCCCCAAACTCTTCCAGCAGATCATCGCCGCCAACTTTGATCTGCTGACCTATCGCAAAGGGCGTTATCCGCGCATTGCCCCAAAGCGCTTCCAACCGCGCCGCACCCGGCAGAATGGACGGACCGTTACCTATGTCCTGGCCGACCAAGAGGTGCGCCTGCTCAAGGGCAAGTTGCGGTTGCGCCAGGTCACCCGTCTCATGGACAACGGCCATCAAACGCCCATCCTCACCTCACGGCGGGATTTGCCGGCGGCGCAGGTGGCCTATCGCATGTTTGATCGCTGGCGGCAGGAGAACTTCTTCAAGTATCTGCGCGAGGAATACGCCTTGGACGCGTTGGCCGAATACGCCACTGTGCCTGACGATCCCACGCGCGAGGTGCCCAACCCGGATTGGGCCGCCGTGGAGGCCCGTCTCCGCCAGGCTTACGCCCAACTGGATCGCCTCCAGGCTGAATATGGTTTGGAGGCGCTGACCAACTTGGAAGAGCAGCGCCGGACCATGCGCGGTTTCAAAACCGCCCATGGAAAACTGGGCCAGAAAATCTGGAGCGTTTGGCAGCGCATCCAACAACTGGAGAAGCGTCGAGCGGCCATCCCGCGGCGCGTCCCGGTCCAATCCGTGGTGGACGAACCTGTCGTCAAACTGGCCCCGGAACGCAAGCACCTGACCAACCTGATCAAAATGCTGGCCTATCAAGCCGAAAGTGACTTGCTCCGCTTGGTTGGCCCACATTACCGGAGAGCGGGCCAGGAAGGACGAACTCTTCTCCAAGCCGCTCTGGCCAGTGCGGCGGATCTCCAGGTCACCGACACAGAATTGCGCGTCACCCTGGCAGCGCAAAGCTCGCTACACCGCACGCGAGCCATAGCCGCGCTTTGCAACCAACTCAACCAGACCAAGGCCCTCTTCCCAGGCTCCCGATTGCGCCTGCACTACGCTATCCGAGAGGCACCCTGAGGCAAAAAGCGGACATTTTGAGTGATGGCTATGTCAGGAGTTCTGGAATCAGTCGCTCCGCACGCGCTCGTCTGGATGGCACGTGCTGCCGTGGCAAGCTTGATTAGCGCTCGCTTCACATCGCCTGTCGAAGCCCACCCAATTCGGGCAGTAATCTGCGGATCTCCAGCTTCGACCTTCGCGAGCAAATCAGCCCACAACACCATCTCCTTTGAAACATTGGTAAGGC
>JBAUOG010000264.1:0-9610 GCA_049579625.1 Bryobacteraceae bacterium | reverse complement strand
TCGTTCGTGCCGTCGCCGGTCATGGCCACCAGCCGGCCTTCGCCCTGCTCACGCTTGATATACGCGAGTTTATCGGCGGGAGTAGCCTGCGCAAGAAAATCGTCCACGCCGGCTTCCGAGGCAATGGCGGCCGCAGTCAGCGGGTTATCGCCGGTGATCATCACGGAGCGGATACCCATGGCGCGTAACTGGCCGATGCGCTCCTTCATGCCGCCTTTGACGATATCTTTTAAATAGATGATGCCGAGCGGACGCCTGCCGTCAGCCACCGCAAGCGGAGTGCCGCCGCTGCGGGAGATGGAATCGGCGACGTCATCGAAGGTATCGGGAACATCCCCCCCCAGTTCACGAACAAAGTTCGCGATGGAGTGGGCCGCGCCCTTGCGGAGCATACGACCGTCGATATCGACGCCGCTCATCCGGGTGTAGGCAGAGAACGGAATGAAGTGGGCCTCGTGCGCCGCGACTTCCCTGCCGCGCATCCCGTACTTCTCTTTGGCGAGGACCACAATGGAGCGGCCTTCCGGCGTTTCATCCGCGAGGCTCGCCAGTTGTGCGGCGTCGGCGAGATCGCGTTCGTTCACGCCGGGAAAGGCGATGAATTCGACGGCTTGGCGATTGCCAAGCGTAATGGTGCCGGTCTTATCTAATAGCAGCGTGTTCACGTCTCCGGAGGCTTCCACGGCTCTGCCACTCATCGCCAGCACGTTGTGCTGCATCACCCGATCCATGCCCGCGATGCCGATGGCGGAGAGCAAGCCACCGATGGTGGTGGGGATCAGGCAGACCAGCAGTGAAATAAGCACCGCGACTGTTGGAACGGTGCCGGCGCCTGAAGCCTTCACGGCATAAATGGCGAAGGGGTGCAACGTGGCGACGGCCATGAGGAAGATCAGGGTGAGGCCGGCGATGAGGATGTTAAGCGCGATTTCATTGGGCGTCTTCTGGCGCTCCGCACCCTCGACCAGGGCGATCATCTTATCCAGAAACGTCTCGCCGGGATTCGAGGTGATGCGGATCTTGACGTGATCGGACAGGATTTTAGTGCCACCGGTTACGGCACTCCGGTCGCCGCCCGATTCCCGGATAACGGGAGCGCTTTCGCCAGTGATGACCGACTCGTCAACAGTCGCGATGCCTTCAATGACGTCGCCGTCGCCGGGAATCAAGTCACCGGTTTCGGCAATCACGATATCTCCGGAACGCAGCTTCGAAGCGGGAACCGATTCGATGTTTCCATCCCCCATGATGCGTTTGGCAACGGAGTCGCTCTTGGTTTTACGCAGCGTGTCAGCTTGCGCTTTGCCGCGCGCCTCGGCCATGGCTTCGGCAAAGTTGGCGAACAGGACCGTGAACCATAGCCACAGCGCAATCTGGGTTGTGAACCCGAGATTGGCGCCGCCGGCGATAACGTCGCGGACAAGGAACACGGTCACCAGCGCGGCGCCAACTTCGACGACGAACATAACCGGGTTCTTCGCGAGGGTGATCGGATTCAACTTGACGAACGATTCGCGCAGAGCGCGTCGTATGATCTCGGGATCAAGCAGCGGCCGGGAGCGTGCCAGTTTACCCGGCAGGAGTGAGCCACCTGAAACGCCGTGAGTTGTATGAGGGGGTGTCATCGTCGTTGCCATATCAGCTCCAGATCGGGAACATCAGGAGAGAGAAAAGTTTCCCTTCCTGCAGTAGAAAGTGTTCGACTATCGGCCCGAGCGCGAGCGCTGGAAAATAAGTAAGCGCACCGACCAAAACCACGGTTCCCACCAGCAGGCCCACGAATAATGGACCATGGGTGGGGAGGGTGCCTCCCGAATCGGGCACTCGTTTCTTTTTTGCCAGGCTGCCGGCGGCTGCCAACAGAGGAAGCAGAAACAGGAAGCGTCCCACCAGCATTGTGAGGCCGAGCGTCAGGTTGTACCAGGGCGTGTTGCCGTTGATGCCGGCGAAAGCGCTTCCGTTGTTGCCAGCCGAACTGGAGTAAGCGTAGAGCAACTCAGAGAAGCCATGAGCGCTGGGATTGTTAAGGTTGTTCACGGCCGCGCCGGGCGGATTCCAATAGCTGTGAGGAACGGCCACGCCCTTGGCATCCTTGGTGGGTTCGGCGAAGGGGATCACCGCCGAGATCGACGAGAATAACAGTGTGCTGAAAGCTGCGGCTATTAGCGCCAGCATGGCCATCTTGACTTCCTTCTGCTCGATCTTCTTCCCGATGTATTCCGGGGTCCGGCCGACCATCAGGCCGGCGATGAAGACCGCCAGGATCGCGTAGAGCAGAATGCCGTACAGGCCCGCGCCTACGCCCCCAAAGATAACCTCGCCGGTCTGAATGTTGAACAGCGGGACCAAGCCACCCAGCGGTGTAAAGCTGTCGTGCATGCTGTTCACAGCGCCACAACTCGCGTCCGTGGTGATGGTGGCGAAGAGCGCGCTTGCGGCAATCCCGAAGCGAGTTTCCTTGCCCTCCATGTTGCCGCCGGCTTGGCCGGCAGTGGCCGAATTCTCGACGCCGAGAGAGTTCCATGTGGGATTGCCGTGCTGCTCTGCCGGGTAACAAACAAAGACGCCAGCCAGGAACATGACGCTGCAGGCAGCGAAAACGGCCCACCCCTGCCGCCGGTCTCCGACCATCACCCCGAACATATAGGTGAGGCCAGCTGGAATGACGAAGATCAGCAGCATCTGCACAAAGTTCGTGAGCGGGCTGGGATTCTCAAACGGATGAGCGGAGTTGGCGTTGAAGAATCCGCCGCCGTTGGTGCCTAACATCTTGATCGCTTCTTGCGATGCGACGGGCCCCTGGGCGATCACCTGTGTGGCGCCCTCCACCGTCTTTGCCTTGGTATAGCCGTCGAAGTTCTGAATGACTCCCTGCGAGCAGAGGAACAGGGCGGCAATCAACGAGATCGGAAGCAGGATGTACACCACGGCTCGGGTGAGATCCACCCAGAAGTTACCGACGCTGTTGACCTGCTGCCGTGCGAATCCACGAACCAGGGCCACGGCGACGCCGATGCCGGCCGCGGCGGATGCAAAGTTCTGCACTGTGAGCGCGGCCATCTGCACCAGGTAACTGAGCGTGGACTCGCCGCTGTAATTCTGCCAATTGGTGTTGGTGACGAAGCTGACCGCCGTATTGAACGCCAAGTCTGGCGTGACATTCGTGGCGTTGAAGCCTTGCGGATTGAATGGCAGCATCCCTTGGAGGCGCTGCAACACGTAAACGAAGAGGACGCTGAAAATGCTGAAGGCCAGCAGCGATGCCGCGTATTGGGTCCACCGTTGTTCGGTGTTTTCTTTGACGCCCGTGAGCTTGTAGAAAAGGACCTCAAGCGGGCGAAGCACCGGATGGAGGAAGGTTCGTTTGCCTTCAAACAGGCCAGCCATGAACGTGCCGACCGGCTTTGTCAGCGCCAGCAGCACGACGAAGTAAATGGCGATTTGCAGAAGACCATTAGTTGTCATATAGAGAAGCCTCGGTATCCGTTGTTCATCAGAATTTCTCCGGACGGAGCAGTGCGTATAGCAGATAAATGAACAGGAACAGCGTGGTCACGCCGCCGATGATGTATTCCATTGCAATATCCTCAAAAAGCTGTTTTGACAGGGTTCCCAGGAGACTCACGCGTCGCTGGGCGATTTCGGTCAGAGACGGTCGCAGGCCCGGGTGAAAGCCCAGCAGCCCAGAAAGAACAAGATCGTGAGAGCGATGAATAGCAGGTCAGCCATAGGGTCCTTTGTAACCGCTTACGAGGCGTTTACCTACCTTCACTCTAGGCACCTGACCGTAAAGAAGACATAAGGATAAAATGAAAATTCCGCATGCCGTTGGTCACGTCAGTCCGGACCGCAATTGTGGTATTCTGATCAAGTCCGACGTAGCTTGTCCACATGGGGACGTAGTTCAGTTGGTTAGAACGCCGGCCTGTCACGTCGGAGGTCGCGGGTTCGAGCCCCGTCGTCCCCGCCAAACCTTTCCTAGCCAGTTACTTCCGTAGCTGTCCCCTAAATATTCCCGCCCTTCCGAATGCGGGCGCCGGCCTCATCTCTCATCTCAGATATCACCCCTCAAGGCTGATCCCTTCCTCCCGACTGGTACCAGCGCAGGGATGAATCTTTGCGGCGGTTTGGTGACGTGTGATTCGACTTGCAAACTGCACTGCTCTCTACGTCCCTTCTGCGGCGATACGTAGGGAATGGAATGGGCTTCTGAATCCGGCACACTCCGACTTCGCCAAGGTTAAGTTTCAGAAGCCAAAGAGTTTTGAATTGGATCGGCGGATGTTCCACTGATTTCCCGCCTCAAGCGGCCACCCTTGCCGGCAGGTCGCGCGCCGGCTTACAGCCCTACCCCCGAACGCTCATATCGCTCGAAGTTCCTCCGGCGGCGGGCACATAGCATTTCAGCGTGTAATCCATCACCATGCGGTCGGCATTGAAACGCCAGCCCAGCGTGCGGATGGTTCGTTTCATGCGCTTGATCCAACCTCGCGGCAATCCGTCCCGGTCGCGTTGGTAATACAACGGAACCACCTCCTCGCGCAGCACTCGGTATAAGTCTTCGCCGTCGCGGGTGTCGTGAATGTCCATGTTGGAATGGGTCCGGCCGGCTCCAATGGCGAAACCGTTCATCCCGTCGTAGGCCTCCGCCCACCAGCCGTCGAGCACAGAGAGGTTCAAGCCGCCGTTCAGCACCACCTTCTGCCCGCTGGTGCCCGACGCCTCCAACGGCCGCCGCGGATTGTTCAACCAGACGTCCACGCCCTGCACAAAAAAGCGTCCCACATTGATGTCGTAGTCTTCGACAAAAACAAATTTGTCGGCGAATTGCGAATCGCGCATCAATTCCGCAATCTGCTGCAGCACCCGCTTGCCGGGCTCGTCCCGCGGATGGGCTTTGCCGGCAAATACAAACTGGACCGGGCGATTCGGATCATTCACCATAGTGACCAGCTTCTCGATATCCGCCAGCAAGAGGTTGGCCCTCTTGTACGTGGCGAAGCGGCGGGCAAAGCCGACCGTCAGCGCGTCCGGACTCAGGACGCGAGCCAGTCGCTGTAAGGTCCCCGAGGCCTCCCCGCGCCGGTCGGCCTGCTCCTTCGCGCGGCGTCGCACAAACTCCAACAGGCGCGACTTCAAGCTGAGATGTGTCTCCCATAACTCGCCGTCGTCCACCGTTTCAATGCCTTCCCAGATGCGGGACTCGCTGCCGTGCTCATGCCAGCCAATACCCAGATGACGATCGTAAAGGCGGAACATCTGCGGCGCCAGCCACGACGGCACGTGCACCCCGTTCGTGATATGACCGATGGGAACCGCATCCTCGGACTTGCCGGGATAGAGCCCGGTCCACATCGCCCGGGATACACCACCGTGCAGAGCGGAAACCGCATTTGCGCGCCGCGAGAGCCGCAGGCCCAACACCGTCATGCAGAACTCCTCATGATGATTGTTGGGATTTTCGCGGCCAAGCGCCATGAACCGCTCTTCCGATAGACCAAGCGCCTCGCGCAATGGCCCCAGGTGTTCTTCGATCAGCCCCGCACTGAATCGGTCGTGCCCCGCGGGCACCGGCGTGTGGGTTGTAAACGCCACCTCACGCGCCACTTGAGGCAGCGCCTGGTCGAAGTTTAACCCTTCTTCCTCCATGCGGCTGCGTATCGCTTCCAGCACCGCGAATCCGCTGTGCCCTTCGTTCATGTGCAGCACGCCCGGTGTGATCCCCATGGCCTTCAACGCGCGAAAGCCCCCCACGCCAAGCATCAATTCCTGGCGCACACGCACCCGGCCATCGCCGCCGTACAAGCGCGAAGTCACCTCGCGATCTTCAGGCGTGTTGCCATCCACGTTCGAATCCAACAGCAGCAGGTCGATACGCCCCACTTTCACGCGCCAGACCTTGGCGGCTATAGAGGCGCCGCGGGTCTGGATATGGATGGTGATGGGCTCGCCGCTTTTGCCGATTGCCAGTTCCATCGGGAGTTGTGTGACGTCGGTGGGCAGGTATTCCTCGTGCTGCCATCCGCTGCGGTCCAACCTCTGCCGGAAATAGCCTTGGCCGTAGAACAAACCGACGCCCACCAGCGGAATATCCAGATCGGACGCGCTTTTGACGTGATCTCCCGCCAGCACACCTAAGCCGCCGGAATAGATTGGCAAGGACTCGTGCAGGCCGAACTCGGCCGAAAAGTAAGCCACGGGCCGCGGGCGCAAAACGCCGGCATGCGTCGCTGCCCAGGTTCGGTCCGACTTTAGGTATTCCTGCAGACGGCGGTAAGCGTAATTGATGCGGCCGTGCAGCACCAGTTCGCCCGCGCGTTGCTCCAGCTTTGACAACGGGATCTCATTCAGCAGCGAAATCGGATTGTGATTGAGTTCCCGCCAGCGCACCGGGTCAAGGTCCCGAAACAAGGTTGTGGAATCCTGATCCCAACTCCACCACAGATTGCGTGCCAGAGCCCACAGCTTCTCTTGCGCCGGCGCGATAAAACGATCGAGCGTGCGAGCCTCGCAGACAACTGGCGAAACCTGCGCCGCAGCCTCGGTCAACATGCTAATTTCTTCCTCGGGAAAAGTCCTTCCCTGCACGGTTTGCACCACCAGAACACCCTGCAGCACGCCCCGATCGATGATCGGGACACCGAGAAAGGATTGGAAAGAGTCCTCGCCCGATTCGCGGAAGTATTTGAACCGCGGGTGACTCGCGACCTGGCTCACCGCCACCGCGCGCACGTGTTCGGCGACCAAACCCGCCAGGCCCTCATTGAGACCCATGCGCAGCGTGCCGATGCATTCGCTCCGCAGGCCTACCGTGGCGGCCAGCACCAGGTTGGCCCGGTCCGGTTCCAGCAGATAGATCGAGCAGACATCCGTTTTGAAGCGCGCGGCGATCAACGCGACCACCCTCATGAGCGTCTCAGCCGGCTTGCTGCTCTCCTCGGCGAGGGCTCCGATTTCTTCCAACGTCAATACGAAGTGGTCATCCCGTAGGGAGGGTTCAGGCATATCAGTTCCTTGGAGTTTGTATTAGCTGATCGGAGACGGGCCGATGCGCAACGGGGCGGGAAATGCTCCTCCCATGCTAAACCAAGTGAGAACCTGCCTTGCTAGACTGTCGCTATTCCACCTTCCATGAGAGACCGCTTTCGATCCTTCCACCCACTTGTCCCCTCCTCGGTTTTGCTGCTCGCGCTGCTTTCCTCCGCCACCCTTTCTCAAGGGCAGCGCATCGAGGTCATGGTGCCCGCCAATAAACCCCTCAACGGGCATCTGATCTTGGTGATCGCGAAGAACGACAAGTCCGAACCGCGCATGCAGCTTTCTGAGGACTACCTCTCCGCACAAGGCTTCGGCGTGGATGTCGAGGACCTGGCGCCCGGCAATCCCATCGTTGTGGATGCGAAAACCTTCGGCTACCCACGCCGCTCGCTTACGGATCTGGACCCCGGCGACTATTACATCCAGGCCGTCTTATTCGCTCCAAGCATCACCTTCGGCACAGGTTCCGTGCTACACTGGATTCGTGGACAAGCCCAAGCAGAACTTGACTCTTGTCGTTGAGGAGAATCTCCTTCTCGCCGCCCGAAAGGTCGCTCTCGATCAGCGAACCAGCGTGAATCAACTCGTGCGCGAGTACCTGACAAGGTTGGTTGAAGAGCCTGGCCGCCGCCGGCTCGCGCGTGCTCGTCTCACGGGCGCATTTGAGAAGGGTCTTGTCGAGGTCGGCGAGCGGAACTGGACACGCGACAGTCTGTATGATCGCTGAGAACGCGGTCAGCTTCGTCGACACAAATGTGCTGGTGTATGCGTTCGACAAGGGAAGCTCGCTTAAAAAGGGCCTTGCACAGCGCCTTATAGACGGCTTGATGGAGAATGACCAGCTTTGTCTGAGCACACAAGTGTTGCAGGAGTTGTTCGTAACGCTCACAAGAAAAGTGATCCAGCCTTGTTCAAGTGACGAGGCCCTCGCACTGCTCGACGACCTAGCCGCGTGGCCTGTCATCGTTATCGACTATTCCGCGATAAGAGCGGCCGTTGATTTAGCTGACGAAGCGAATCTGTCATTCTGGGATGCGCTCGTGGTTGTCGCCGCGTCGAGAGCCGGTGCCACTATGCTCTACACCGAGGATCTTAATCATGGCCCGAGAATCCTTGGCGTTCAAATCAGCAATCCGTTCCTTCAAAGAACCTTGCCTTGAAGCATTACCCAAAGAGTACCCTCCCTTCCGCGTTACCTTCCTTTACCTTGTCGTCTACCTTGTCGTCTTCCCCACGCGGTAAAATTACGAGGGAAGTGACGAGTCCCGCTCGGACACCTTCCGCTGGCGCGGCTGAATGTCCGTTGCACACTCGCGCGTGGAGGTTTATGTGGTCTTAAGTCGTGCGATCGGTGTGCTCACGGGAGTGGCGTTTCTGTGGTTCGCCACACTGGCGGCGCACTCGGCACGTGCCGGCAAGGAAGCGTCTCCCATCTCCATCGACTATCCCGAGGATGGCTCGGTGTTTCCTCCCGAACTTCTGCCCCCCACGTTCCTTTTTCGCGATCCAGCCCAAGCCGTTGCCGTCTGGCGCGTTGAGATCACTTCCCCCGCGGCTCCGAAACCCATCCGGGTGCCGTCGCACGGGGAACCGCTGCAAATTGGAGAGATCGACAACACCCTCTCCGGCTTCGTTCCTCCCACTCTCACCCCCGAACAGGCAGCCGCCCACACCTGGAAGCCCGACGCACAAACCTGGGTCGAGATAAAACGCCGCTCCACCAAATCACCCGCCACCGTGGTCATCACAGGCTATCGCGATGAGGCCATGACGGATCCCGTCAGCCGCGGGCAGGTCACGATTCGCACCTCAACCGACCCGGTTGGCGCGCCAGTCTTCTTCCGCGATGTGCCCCTGCTCCCGCCAGCCGTGGATCTTCAGCGGCAGGAGCGCAGCGCCATCAAGCCCTTGCCGGATTCGGTCCTGCCCAGAATCAAATGGCGTCTGCGCTACATCGATGAGCCGCAGAGCCGGACCATGATGGAAGGAATCCCCACTTGCATCAATTGCCATTCTTTCTCGAAGGATGGGAAGGCACTCGGGATTGACGTCGATGGTCCGCTCAATGACAAGGCGCTGTACGCCATGGTGCCCATCCAGAAAGTCACCTCCATCAAGAACCAAAACGTAATCCGCTGGAGCGCCTTCACCGAAGAAGGCTCGCCGAAGCGTTTCGGCTTCATGTCGCAGATTTCGCCGGACGGCAACTACGTTGTGACCTCGGTCGAAGCCAAAGGCTGGAATGGCCCGCGCCTTCAACGTTTGTTTTATGGCACGTATTGGAACTACGGCTTCGGACAAGTCTTCTATCCCACCATCGGCATCCTGGCCTGGTACAGCAAGGAGTCCGCCAAGCTACAGCCATTGCCGGGAGCGGACAATCCCGAATACGTCCATACGTCTGCGTTTTGGAGTCCCGATGGAAAGTACCTGGTGTTCTCTCGCGCCAAGGCCAAGGACGCCTACACGCCCGACCAAAAGCCCGCCACGTACGCCAATGATCCCAACGAAACGCAGATTCAATACGACCTCTATCGCGTCCCGTTCAACGGGGGCAAGGGCGGCGTGGCCG
>JBAUOG010000263.1:0-4299 GCA_049579625.1 Bryobacteraceae bacterium | reverse complement strand
CGCATTTCACATCACCGCACGCGGGAATTACCGCCCAGCGGTTTTCTTCTCGGACCAGGACCGGACTGAGTACCTGGAGCTTCTCGGCCGTCACGCCACACTGGAAGGCCTGGAGATCTTCGGCTGGTGTCTCATGACGAATCACACCACCTGCTCGCCGTTCCCCGGCAACGTGCCGCCCTGGCGCGGACCATGCGACCGACCCAGGCCGACTATTCGCAGCGTCTCAATCGCCGCATCGGTTCCCGCTGTGGTCACCTCTGGCAGCCCCGCTTCTACTCGTGCCCGGTCGCGGCGCGACGCCGTCTGGACGGTTCTGCGCTTTATCGAACTAAATCCAGTGCGCGCCGAGCTTGTGGCCAAGGCCGAGCAAAGCTCGTGGTCATCCGCAGCAATCCACTGCGGGCTTCGACCGCCACATCGGCTACTGTCCGTGACGGAGTGGGAACGCGAGTGGACGCCCGCGAGATGGCAAAGCGTCTTGGCCCTTGGGACCGGAGAGCGCGAATTCGAAGCGATCCGCCAAGCCACTCAGCGCGGCCTCCCGCTCGGAGACCAGACGTTCATCGATGGGTTCGAACGCAGCGCAGGTAGAACGCTTGCCGTTCGCCCGGTCGGCCGACCGCGTCTTGTTTCTGCTGCGACGCCAGCGCCCCTCTATTCCGCTGGTGGCATGCCCTTGGACTAAACGCCCGCCCCATTTCCCCCCGACGCATCAACTGCCGGGCCTTTGCGTCAGGATCATGGCGCACCCACTCCAACGGCCAGCACACCTGCCTGAGCCAATTGCGCTAACGGAGACGCGAGCTTTTGCTCGACAAGAACCTGCGCCGGTTGGAAGTTGCCTTGCCGCAGATTGTCGAGCGAAACCCCGGAGCCCGGTGCAAGAACGGTGACGCTGTACAGGGCCGAAGGCGATGTATTCGCCGGCACGACGCCGCCGAACCGAATCGCCGTCGCCATGGCGAGGCTTACCTCGGTAAAGAGCGCAGAGCCTAATAATTGAAGCTCCGGGCCGTCAAAGACGCCGTCGCCGAGCGCTTGGTTGAACGGCCCCACGATATCGGCGGCAAACGTGGCCATTGCCTTCAAAGCAGCCGTGGGATTCGTCCCTCCCGTCGATGCAGCCTTCGCCAGGTTAGTGGCAGCGGACACGATCGCACCGATAAACTGCGCTTCGAAGACAATCAATGGCCCCATAAACTGGGGCAGCTTGAAAGAAGGCGAAGTCTGAAGGGCCGCGCTCATGATTGAGTTAATCGCGTCGTCCGTGTAGGAACCCGCGCTGGATAGTCTTGCGTTCGACAGCACACCGTGCGCGTTTCTTACGGCTGTCAACAACCTAGATTGCGTGTCCGGGTCGAAAGCCAGCGGACTTAAGTGCTCTCCATCGCTGAAGGCCCAATAGACGCCATCCTGCGTGGGTACGATGGTTGTTTGATCGTCTGCGATATCGAATGAGTTGATGCGGCGAAGAGCGGAATAGAGAAGCATTGGATAAGCGGTTTGGACCTCGTCATAGCGGGCAAGTTGCGAAAAATAAACGGTCGGAATGAGATTCCGCAGTTGACCTTGAATGCTGGTCGAAAGAGCGAAGTAAGCCTGGTCCTTCGCGTTGGTAGGCGCCTGCAGCCAAATGCCCAACAAATCGGGGTTGACAGCGACATCGAGCGCTACCAGCGACTCGCCTAGGTGACCGGAGGAAACCTGTTCGGTCACCTTGTCGAAATCGATGGCCCAACTGGCCACATCGCTAACAGGCAACGGTAGAGAGTACGTTGTGATGAGCGGCGGCAACATTTCGATCAGTGTCTGCGTGGGTAGATCGTGATAGGCGGCACGCAGGGCATAGCCCATCGACGACTTGAAATCGGCAGCCTTATTTACGCTCGCCGGGAAATTCATGCTTATAGCGAGCGTCATTTGACTGTCGCGCGATACCTTCCCGGCGACAAAAGATTGAACGTCGTTGTTGCCTTGCACCGTGTAGGCCAGCACGCGGCCGCCGTTGTCGTTTTTCACGGTGAGCTTGCTCAGCACATTGGTGGCCGCCGTGGTGCCGAGGTCGAGGAAGGGCATCGTGAACTCGACGTGAGTCTGGCTATGATAGCCGTGCGTAAGGACACCGGCATTCAGGGTCACGCCCTGAATCGTCGGGTCGATCAGGATTTGAGTGAAGTCGCCGTCAATGGCAGATTCGAGGAACGGGCCCAGTGCCGGATTGGCGTCGAAATCGAAAACGACGTCGAGCAGGGCCGTGTCGGTGGTGGCGTTTTCGTAGGTCGCCACGAAGGTCATCTCGTACTTCTTCTGGGCTGCCTTGATGGCTTCCGCCAGGAACTGGTCAGCCTTGGTGAAAAGATTGTTGATCGCGTTCTGAACGTTGGTAAGGTCTTGCTGGGCCACCGAGGGAACGGCCTTGTTCAGGAATGCCGCGAACTTTGAAACGAGCCATTTGTCGATGTGCTGCAGATCGGGAATATTCTGCAGGTCGAGGTTCTTTGCGGCGAAGTTGATCAGCGTTTGCATGTCTCCGCCATTGAGTAGGTTCAGCGTGGTTGTGGCAGCCGTGCCAATCGACTGGAGAATCGAGTTATCTGCCAGCGCGGCAAGTGGGGAGGCAACGGAGGAATCCTGGAGATAAGAGGATAGCCATTGCACGAACGGTGTTTGGAAGAACGCGACCTTACCTAGTTGCGCCAGCACGATCCTACCGATTTGCGTCGGGTCGGCGGCAGCGGTTTGGATCTGGCCAAGGATGGTCGTGAACTCCGCTACGTCAGCGGCGGCCTTTGGAAGCAAAGACAACAAATGAGCGGTAGTTCGCGAGCCCAGGGAACCGAGCTGGGAGATGAAATTGTTCGCAGCATCGACGCCGGCGTTGAACTCGGCTATCGCGTCGCCAACTCCCGGGATTTTAGTCTGACCCAGAGAAACCAAGTAACTTGCCGCATGGTCGGTCAATTTGCCTCCGGCAGCCACCTTCTGCACCAGCTTCAGATCGTTGATGAGCTGCGTGGCGTTGACGCCGAAAATGGCCTTGATGAGATCCGTGACGTCGGTGCTCTGTTGCGAAGCCGGAAGGATGCCTTGCACTCCGGCGCTCGCGTTGAGCGCGAAGTCGAAGCCAAGTTTATTGAGCTTGTACGCAGCGAGTCGCAACTTGTTCGAGTGGTCTTGGCGCGAAAGCGCAAGCGCATAGCTGCCATTGGCGCTGAAACCCAGCGCTGCGCTGGCCGCGAGCGAAACTTTCAGGCCGATATCGCCGTTGAGATTGCCGCCAAGCTGTTTGACCCAGGTGTAATCATAGCCGGCCTGAACGCCGACATTGGCTTTGAGCGAGCCGTTGAGTTCGGTGACGATCCAGGCGCCCGGTGGAAGCTGCCCCGCGCTTCTAATCTGACGCGGCAGCCGCCACGCGGAAAAGGTATCGGCCAATGCATCGAAGGCTCCGGTGCCGGCGGGGAAGCGGTGCACGACATCCCAATCGCCCTGAAGCGAGCCAGTCACGCCAAAATTGAGCGTAGCTCCCGCGCCAAAGGCCACAGCGCCCTTTACCGTCGCGCCCAGATCGTACGTCAACTGCAGTACGGCGAAGCGATCGGTGGTCGCTGTGCCGGTAGTGAGATCGATTCCTGAGGCAATGTTGGAATTGGCGTTGAGTGTCTGCGCGACGGTCTTTGGATCGGAAAATACGCTGATGCTGTAATTAGCGCTGCCACTGAATGAGAATGAGACGTTTTTCGAGGCATCGCCCAGCTTTACCGGATTGCCGGTGGACGCGGAAACAGACAGGCTCCCGGCCGTAATGTCTCCGGTAGGGAAAGGGGTATCAGTAGCAATCGCATTTAGGACTGCGGCACTCGGAGCCGACGCCCCAAGATCGATTTCCACCCCGTCCACTGTGAACTCTTTGGGGATGGTGAAGGTTGTGGGCATGGGAAATTCTCCTTTTTTGAGGCAAGGCGACTTATTTGGTACTACCGCCGCGATGATCGAACACGATCACCCGGTTTGAAGTTTTGGAACTTCGGGGAACTTCGGGGACGGAGAGATATGGCACGAAGTGACTTATCACGAGGTGTCGCGCCCGAGCTGGAATGTATGTTTCCATCAAGCAATAGGCCAAACTGCTTTGTACGGGCCTGGACGGGAGTAGGGTCGCGAGACATTCGAGATACGTGCGCCGGTTGGCGGCGGTGAAAAAGACGCGCTGGTGGTCAACACCGCGCCGCGTGATGTGGTGCGCCGTTCCTGCAGCAACGGCGCGCGCCAATCGGGCCATTTACTGATAGAGTG
>JBAUOG010000262.1:0-23087 GCA_049579625.1 Bryobacteraceae bacterium | reverse complement strand
AACCATGTTCAGCAAAATGGCGCGCAGCATGCTACGCGGTATCCGCGTCAAGAGCAAACAGGAATTGATCGACCGCATCCACCTCTACTTCGATCAGATCAACGCCGATCCGGTGGTCTTTCGCTGGGAGTACAAAATGGACGGAACCAGTATTGGATAGTTTTCAACAGAACGATAATCTAGTATTGAAGTCGAAAGTGCGTCTATCGCCAAGTAGGGCGCACCAGTTATCAATAAGATAAGAACGATCCTCACTAGTATTTTGCGTGCGTGCCACTACTTGTGCCACAGGCTGGGCATAGCTGTCGGGACTTGTACGTACTTCCCGACATTTTGTAAACTCAGCCTGTGCCCACCAAACCGATCGAGAGGGTCAACGAACTCGCCAAGTCTGCTGACGTCCTGCAGCCGCGAGACCTGGTGGCGCACGGCGCATTACACGAAGCTGCAGTCGGAGCACGGCATTCTTGATCGCGATCGATTGTTGGCCACTCCACAGAAGGCGAACAAACCGAAACATACACAGAAGCATAGTCGGCATCGCCTCATTGTTCGCCCTAATCTCAATAGGCTTATTGGCGGACGACACTCTTAACCCGCTATCCTGCTAATTACCGCTCGCGCTGCCAAATGCAAAACAGGACGTGGTTGGCCGGACTCCTGAACCATGACGCTAGTCTCGCGTTGGCGAAGTCCGAGTTTCGCCATTACGCGCAACGAAGAGGGGTTGTCTTGGAAGGCTTGCGCTTCAATGGAGCACAGGCCCAGTTGGGCAAATCCGAATTGCATCACGGCGGTGGCGGCTTCAGTAGCGTAGCCTTGCCCCCAGTACGGCCTGGCAAGCACGTAGTTGATTTCCCCGACGCGGTTCACAATATCGATTTCGCTAAAACCGCAGGTGCCAATAAAGGCTTGATCAAGTCGACGCACCAGACCCCATTCGTAGTGGCCGCCCTGAGCATAACCAACCAGGGAACGCGCAACAAAATGGCGCGAGTCAGCAAGACTCTCATGCCGCGGCCAAGCAACCAAGCGGCTGATTTCCGAGTCGCTGGCAAAGGCGAAAATTGACGGTGCATGTTCGAGACTCAACGCCACCAAAACGAGGCGAGGCGTGCTGAGTGGGCGGAAAGGAGCGAGAAACTTTGGTTTTAATCGGCGCACTTCGGTTCAAGATGCAGGCTATACCGCGGCCAATTGGTTGCCATATTCTGTCATCGCCGTCTTGATCGCGGTTGCTCCTGTCTTGTCATCGAGGGCGGTGCGCTCGGCCGCCCAGCGGTCAGCAACTGCTTTAACTCGGGCAGTGACGGACGCGTCGAGATGGCCCCAGGCCTTGTCGGCGGTTGGTAGGCTTTTTAAGGCGGCAGTGTTCGCTTTCAGAGAGCGGACAAAACGTTCGGACCTTATAGCGAATAGCGCTTTGAGCACCCGTTGGTCGGCATTTGGGTGTTGGGCGAGATAGTTGCTGGCAGTTTGGTCTAATGTGTCCAGTACAGCATCTGTAGTAGCCGGGTCTCTGGCTTGATTCTTCCAGGTCTCAGCGTCCTTCTGTTCATTCGTCCTGCCAAGAACCGTGCCCACTATTATGCGGCCTAATTTTTTCCCTAACGCTGGATTTGTGGCGGTAGGTATGGTTGCAAATTCATCGAAATTCAGCAGCTTGGCGAAGCTGATGCGAAGGTCGATGAAATCAAGCCGGGCTTTGAGCCGGTCTTTTTCCGCTTTGGGCAGGGCAGTCTTGCTGGTGTCACTGACGAGATCGCGAAAGGTTTGTAAAGTGTTCGTCACTGCGTCGTCCATTCCAGCGCTCGTATCATCCACTTCGCTGTCCGACAACTTTACTTTTTGTGAGAACTCTCGACTTTCGCTAGTCTGTCGTGTGTAGATAGACCAGTGTATATGTTCGCCGATGTCCTCTCCTTTGTCTGTTGCGCCTTCGTCCACGTGCTGCATACTTGCGAGGAACCACGACTTCCAAGCCTGGTCGTCTTGGGAAGACAACCCGAGCGTTTTATCTTTCGCATTGTCAACGCCCCACAGTTCTTTAGTTGCGGGATCGAACAGGAAGTTGCCACCATTGAATTTATTGCCTATGATCCGGTCGTTCATGCCGTAGACGAGGTCGGCCAAACCCATGCCGCCGAGAGCAAGAGCGCCCGCTTTGGTTTTCACCCGGCTGACAAGCTGCGTCTCCGCACTTTCGCCGGTTGTAACCTGGGCACGCAACTGGGCGGCCACGGTAGCAGGGGGTTGCTTACTCACAGCATCCATATACGACAGGATTTGTTGACTTTTTGGGGAAGCCAAGATGCTCATCAGGCCAGCGATCGCGGCCGCGCGTTTCATGGGATCCGCCAGATCCCCGACTAAATCCGCGCCCTTGGCCTTTTGGCCGGCGATGAGTACTTTTGCCGTGGTACTCAGAGTCTTGTCCAGCTCCAACTTTAGGGCGGCCACGGCCGCATCGGAGGTGTTCGTGCCCGAGATTTTTTCGAGCACGGTTTTGATCTGAGCGCGGTTATCGGTGTCAAAGATTGAATCTATCCCAAGCCCCGGCGCCATGGTTGAAATCTGGTCGTACGTGCCGAGGGCATCGAGCAATTGCTTGTCCGCCGGTCTACTCGCATTAAGGTCGGCTATCAGACTAGCTCGAAAGGTGTCGCTCAATTCGCTGGTGAAGGGAGCCTCTACTCCCGGTATGTGCAGGCGGATCAGAATATCGGTATTGGTTATGTGATCCTGCATGGTTGAGTAACCGGCGCCGGCTTTGATCACGTAAGTCTTGCCACCGATCGTAACCAGAGATGTAAGCTTGCCTTCGTTTCCTTTGAGAACCTTCTGCAGTGTCATCGGCAGCTTGCTCAAGGACACGAGATCAACGCCGGATATAGTGTTTACCGGCGTTTGCACGACTTTGGGGGTCTTTACGTTTCGCTTCAGGTTTAACAGCCGCTTGACAGCCTCAGGCGAAGGCATCGGTGGCACGGTCGGCGGGGTCTGTTTCGTCAAATTCTGCGCCGGCGTTTTCGTGGCCTCCTCTTGCGATGTTTCGGACTCCGAAGAGTCGGATGTTCCGCGCATGATCGGGCTGGCTGGCTTCTTTTCGGCAACCGGATCGGGCGTGGACTCCGTCAAAGGGTCTCGACTCGGTGTGTGGATCTCGATTGGCTGATCGGAGCCCTTGATTCTGCCTTGCCTGGTAAGTATTGGTCTCTTTTTCATCTCACACCTCCGTTACCGATTTGTTTGCTTCTCATTTCCGAGCCTTAAGTTGGTTCAAACAGGTCTGTGACGGCGATCGTCGCCGTCCCGTCGCTCAGGAAGACGACTTCGCAGTCCCGCGCAACCTTGACTCCGGCATCCAGATAAACCTTAGCTTGCGATGAACTGCCACCGATCGCTTCAATGAGCTGCTGATGGGTCGCATCGTCAAAGATGATCGTTACGTTCTTGGGATTAATGCCGAGCGTTTTCCATTTCTTCAGGACGTCTCTGGGTACGGAGTTGGTATAGCCAGAGACGATCACCTTAGTGTTGGGACCAACCATACCCGCCGGTATAGCATCCAGGTTACTTTTGGAGCCGTGATGAGGAAGTTTGATCAGGTCGGGAAATCTGTATGCGCCACTGCCGTCTTTGTCGGCCTCGAAGGCCGCTTGTACGGCTGACTGACCCTTGCCTGTCATGTCACCCAACGAATAATAGGTAAAAGTGCGCAATGGGTCTTTCTTATCAGGCGTCACGGCATCGGCCTTGATGAGCACGCCCAGGCTTTTGGCGTTTTGGTCTTTAACACTGGGCGGCACATCTGGCATGATTACCCGCGCCTCAAACTGCATCTTTCGCCCGGATGTCAACGGTATCTTGCTCCTCCACCTGAACAAAATCTCGTTGTTTTTTCCAACCGCGGTGCGGATTCCTTCAGGGATTTTGGAGTCAAGAGACAAGCCATGAAACACTCCTTGTGTAAATGCGAACACGGCGGGATCAAGCACATGATCCGCGTGGCTGTGAGTGTTCAGCGCAATTGAATTGAATTCGCTGCGTTTGACTAGTTTTTGCGGCGGGCTCGCGATTTCCTCGTCGTCTGAAGCCTCACCTTCTGAATGATATCCTTGCTGCCCTGCTGCCGATTGTTTTCTCTCATTAAGCGTCTTCGCAAGCGCCGTCGCCCGGACCTTTTGCGCAGTAGACCCCCCATCGATCTGGAATCGCTTGCGAGAGTCTTCCAGGGAGAATATCGCCGCATCGCCGGCAGTGCTTCCGGTATGTCCGCCGAGCTGAGTCAGTTTACCAACACGTCGCGTCTTAGGCGGTGAAGATTCGATCGGGTTGGTAAGGCGTCGTTTCATCGTGGTGACGGGTTGATCAAAACTCCGACGAGCGAAAGCCAAGGTTTTTGGCTAGAGCAGCGCCGTTTTGGTTCGCGCGTTGAGTCTCTCTTGAAACGACCGGCCTCGCGGCCGTCCGTTCTTTGGTTGCTTGAATGATCTTCTGTTTGGCGACGATCTGTTTGCGCTTAGGGTTCATCTGACGCCAGCCTTGTACCCCAAGAGCAGATATACACTGCTAAGGGTTGTCCTGTCTCCCTTCAGCGTCAGGTTCAGAGTCGTGCCTGAAGCGCGGATCATCAGTCCACTAGTGTCGACGCTTCTACCATTCGTCAACGGCAGTTGTTGACCTAAGTTTAAGGTGAAGGTGGCTCCGCCGGCCGTTGGATTCACATAGTCATAGACGGTGAAGATGGCAGGGATGGCGGCGCCCGCCATGTTGGGGAACAGGGCCTGCGTAAGAGGCAGTTGCAACGTTGTGTTGGTTCCTTGCAGAAACGCCTGCCAGGCGTCGGCAAAATCAACGTTGAGATTGAACCCGCGAATGGTGTCGGTGGGTTTGAGCATGCCGCGCACGCTGGCCGCGAAGGCGTCGCCCCCTTGGAGCGCGGTGTACTTCACAGTGATGGTCACGTCAGTCAGATTGCGCAAATCGTAAGCGTTAGGAGGCCCGCCGAGTTCGAGACGCCAGTGCGAGACCGCGCCGGTACCTTCGAACGGCAGGTAGTGGTCGCTATCAAAGTTCAGCTCGAAAACGCCGCTGTTGGTTTCGTACTGCGTATGAAAGGAAAGAGCAATTTGTTGTTGGGCCTTCCAGTTCGTGCGAATGCTTAGCGGCGGCGTTTGGGTGGGGGCAAGCAAGAAACTCACCGCTTTCGGATCAGGCTCCATGATGGTGCGGCTGGTGACTTGAGTGAGCGTTGCGTTCGCGAAAACACCGTCGCCTAGAACCAGATCGACGGCGATGGTTTTCATTTGCCGGCAATAATGGCCGGGGAAATCGTAGTCGAAAAGCGCTTCGGTGAGATCGAACTCGCAAGCGTTTTGGGTTTTGAGCTTGATGAACGCCATCGCGTCCATTTGCAGCAGCGAAATACTCTTAGTGATTTCGAAACGGCGGGCGTCTGTGGCGATGAAAGCCGATTCCATCCGGTTCAGCGCGACCCCCAGTGTGTAACCCGAGAGGAGTCCTTTGCGCTGGCTGTCCCAGGCTTGTCCCTGAATATAGGTGGTTTTTGTCTCGCTTTGTCCGCGCTCAAACTGGAACGCTCGTTCCGCGGCGCGCGCCATATCGAGCGTAAGCTGGTAGGTCTGATAGTGAAGGTCGGACAAACGGCCGGCCATCCATTCGTAGAGTTCCTGATTGGTGAACTTGCTGCGGTAGAAATCGCTAATGGCCTTGTTTTGTTCCACCTGCTTTTGTGTCATCGCGATTTGTTGTTGGGCCGCCTGAATTTGGTATTGTGCGCCGGCGATTTGCGCATCGATTTGCGCCATATCGATAGCGGCGAGCTGCTGCTGGAGGGTCCAGTCTTGTACACTTCGGTGGTGCTGGGCGGTGATGCCGAGGATGTCAGCGATTCCGCTGGCTGCGCCCGCGGCTGACTGGAGTGCCATCGCCACGCCCTGAGCCGCTTTCTCCTCTTCCTCTTCGGTGACGCCAAAGCTAAACAGGCCGGCGGTCACCGCCGGCAAAAGCGATAGCGGTACTGAAAACGTGTTAAACACTGCCGAAAGCGTATTTAGAACTACAGCAGTTGTTACCAAAGCGATTTGGGCGTCTTCTTCCGGCAGGTATCCGGCATCGAGATAGCCTTGATAGGTGTCGCTGCGTTTCTGCGCGTTCAGCTTCGACTGCTGGAGAGACGTCAGGTTGGTTTGAGCCTCGGCGAGTTGCGATTTTTGCATGTCCACAGTGAGCCCGAGAATGACGCCTTCTTGCGTCATCTGCAGGCGGGCCAACGCCTCGGCATCGCGCTTTTCGAGCGCGGCGAGTAGTTCCGAGCCGAGTTGCTGGAGACCTTGGGCCAGCGCCTCGGCTTTCGCGACAAGGAAGGTGAACCGGTAGTTCGGTACATCAACCGCGCCGGAGACGCCATCAATGCCGGCCAGACCTCCGCCCGCCACGGCGCTGACTAACGCCATGGGGTCAATGGGCGGGGCGAATAGCGGAAGCGGCTCCTTAACGCCGAGGATATTGAGGCCATGGCGGATTTTGTAGAGACGGTCGGCCACGGTGGTCCAATATTGATCCAGGTTTTCGTTGGTTGGGATGAAGAAATAAGGTTGCCCCTGAACCTGGTTAGACGGCATTTCCTCGAGAGAAGCGGCAAAACTAAGTTGAGCCAAATGAGCCAGGCGGTCGTTGGTGAGCTGCATCAGCATGTCGTACTCATCTCCGCGAGTGGCGGCTATTTGCCGATACACAGCATCGAGAGGTAGCACGCGCATGCCCAGGCTTTCCGGACGGCGGCCCAACACATCCCAAGCCATTACGTAGAGCATACGTGCCTCGTTGATGCTCTCGCGGGTGTACTGGCCGAAAAGCATGTCGCCCCAAGCAATGAGACTGTTGAGGTAAGCCATGACGGTTGCTTTGCGATAGGCGATCGGGCGCAGCGCGGCAATAGCATGCGGGTCAAACGGGTCGTCGAGATAGACGCCGATCTGGGCCCGTTGTGTTTTCATGTCGGCCCAACGGTTATTGAGTTCGGCTACCAGGTTTATGAGCTCGCGCAAGTCTGTCGCGAGCGGACTAACCGACTGGTCGTCGGGCGCGATCAGTGTTTGTAGCGGTCCGCTGACAGCGCCCGGAAGAGTGTTCTGAAGCGCAGCCAGTTCACTCTCTTCACCTCCGCTGAGATCGCGTTCGCCTTGGAACGCGGAATTCATGATAAGCAGATTGGCCAGGTGGGGGGATGCTGCGTTGCGCACCGCCGCCACATTCGTGTCTTGCGGCTTGAGCTGATCGAGTCGACTGAGTCGATCACGGATTTCCAACACTAATCGCTCGACGTCCTCGGTCAAGAAAGGCACGAACTTCCAGGCGTCGGCGGGCTCGGTGGGGTCGAAGATGTATTCGTACCACGTTTTCGCTTCCGGAAAGCGCTGCGCGGTGTTGAGCATGCCAGCGATCAACGACGGTGCGTGGAAGAAGATTTCCCAGAGATAAACGCCATTGGCGCTGGCAAAGTCAAGATGATCCGCCAATGGAAGCGTAGCAGGGTTGACACGATCCGGGTTGACCTTGATCATGGTCGGTGAGGACGCCACAGTGTCCAAGGTCGAGAAGCCTGGCGTGTCCCCGACCTCTTGGGTGCGCAGGCTTAGCAGCGCCGGGACGCCGCCGATGAACAGTTCGCGGTTGAGCCGGGCGGCGGTGGAAGTTGTGAGCCGAACAATATCGTATTTGAGGGACGCGACAGGTTGGAGCTGATTGTCTCCGCTCAAGTGCGCATACTGATTGCCCTTGAAAACGCAGACACCATCGTCAACTGGAAGAACCGCGTCCAGTCCGCTCAAAGTTGCCGATGGCAGATTATAGAAACCTGAGCTAATTGGCGAGCGGGCGGCCAAGGCAGTGCGGAGATTATTGACCACAAATGCACCGCCAACACTGTCGGAGGCCAAATTAGTGGCTAGCTTGGAGTATTGACTCTGCTCAAAGAGATACAGCCAGTCACCAATCGGGAGTGCCGCGTCAAACGGCCTGCCTCCCCATATCGCCGAAATCGCTCTCACTTGCTGGTTACTATTCCAAGGAGCGGGTACACCCTTGCCGGTTTTCATAACCTTGTCGGAGAGGAAACTGTAGCGAGCGGTGGGCAAATCTACAAAAGTATTTCCATCCTTGCGTGAGGTAGCCCAATCTATTCGTGAGGGTTGCAAGTCGCGCGTGAGTCGCCCGCTGGTCAAGTCAAAGCGCAGAATTCCTGTGCCTGCATTACTGTCGTCGATGTCCAACAAAAGTATCGAATCTTGTAGGCTCAGTGCATACACCTCATACGGGCTGGCATCGAAGTCTGCAGAGTTTGCAGTCAGTTTGAACCGCTGCCGGAGGTCGGCTACTAAGGTTCCCGCCTGACCGTAGCGTGGATATTCGGCCAGGGTTTGCTCAGGCTGATCGACTGTGCAGCAAACGAACGAGTCGCGAGCGACGATGTACAAAAATCCTTTGTAAGAGAAGGCTCCGCGCACGGCGCCAAACGAACCCAACTCCGCTTGCACCGGCGCTTGATCGATGTACGACGGCAGACTTCCATCGGCGGCTGCGGTATAGCAGGCGATCTCGTTGCCGCTAAAGAGATAGTGCTTTTGGCCGACGCGGTAGGCCGTGTCAACACCTCGACGCAGAATATTGCCGCCGATGCGTCCCCAGCGGCTCTGATTCGGCATTTGGTCCGAGGGGGCGCTGTCGAAAACGTAATTGGTGCCGATGAAGAAACAGAACCGGCCATCGGGAAAGTGCAACCCAGCCGTGAAGGCGACTGACGGCAGGCCATCTGGATTACCAGCGAGCGGCTTGGGGTACCCAGCGTCCATCACAAGGTAGTCGCCGCCCGAATAACGCATATAGGATTCGCCGCTAACCAAAAAGGTATGATCACCCTTAACGAATGCGGCCGTGACAGCGCCGCCTTCGGTGATTGCGTTCGGTAGCCAGCCCCAACGGTCGGTAATGGGAGCGGAGCGGGAAGCCCACTGATCCAGCGCTTTGCCGATGCCGGCAACGCTAATCTCAGCCGGTTGAACAACGATATAGCTATCGACTGAAAATAGGTAGAGAGTGTTGTTGGTGGAAAGCAGGGCGGCCCGAATATCTCGCCTGTAAGCGTACTGCTCATCGCTGCCCGAAACAGTAACCGCAAAACCAGCCTTGACCGGCGAGAAGGCAAACCTCTTGTCGCCCTGCATGAATGCGGCAACATCTTGCCAAGGGCCGGCCGTTGAGGTAGGCTTCGCTACCGCGATTTTGCCGTCAGCGAAGCTATAGATCTCAGATCCCGTTGGAATCCTGGCCTTGAATAATAGTTCAGTGCCGCCATCCATAGCGCCGGTGATCACGGCGGCGGCATCGACGTCGGTGCTGTTGGTGCATTTGAGTTCGTCGAGTAGCGCGCGCAGCGTCTGCGGTTTCAGCGGCTGGCAGAGCAAAAGATCCGCGTCTGTGTAAGACGTGTAAAAAGTGGGGCCAATCAAGAAGCTGCGGCCATCGCGAGTGAAGGCGGCCGCCACGACCGCGTCGCCCTTGGCGTGGCTGGTGAAATCGTTGGGCTCATGGCCCCAACGCTGCCTGATGTCAGCTGCCGTGCCTAACTTCTTGTTGGCATCCAGGGTGACGTACTGCGTTCCCCGGAAGAACCAAGTGGTGTTCGTCTTGTCGGTGAAGGCCGCGTCAATCGATGTCCAGGCCGATGGTAGGCCGTCCGAGTTGCGATCGGCCGGGGTTCCACGTTCGCCCTGTTCGTCGGCCCAATCGAGGCCATTGGAATATGTCAGATAAGTCGCGCCGCGCGAAAGGAACGCCACGCCATCGCGTTGCCAGGCGGCGTCCACCAGGCCATCTGCCTGCAATTTGGAATAGCGAAGACCCCAGCGGGAATCAATGGGATGCTCGTTCGGGTCGCCCAGCACCGCGTACACCATCTTCGCGTTGTTGAATAGATACTTCTTGCCGTCGGAGCCGTCGAAACAGGCGTCTACGTGGTCCCATTGCGGCAGACCCTCGGTGTTACCTGCCAGCGGAAGCAGGTTGGCATCAGATTGGGCGTCGGCCGCCATGCCGCCGCTGGGCCTGGCGAGAAAACTGCCGCCCTTAATATCGAAGCTATACCAGGGAGGACTGTCTTGGCGGCCCGCAGTCCCGATGATAATGACGCTGTTCTGGTCGAGCGTAGCAAGTTCGATCGGGTCGAAGAGGCCATTCAGAATGTCGATGCGGCCATCGGAGAAGGGCACAAAAGCGATATCCGTGACAGTAAGATCCGCAGTGAGCTGTTTGGCGCGGTTGCGCGGAGGAAGGCCCATAAGGATGTCGATGGCCGCAATCTGGTCGGGCGGTAACGGCCTTACAGGGAGCGACAGTGCTTGCTGTTGCTGCTGAAGCAAGAGTTGCTCCGCGTCCTGCATAAATTGCGGCTGTACGAGAAGCGTCGGCTGCGAAAGCAGGTAAACAAACATGGCGAGGGGCGGTATATCCAAGTCGTATGTAAAGTCGACGACGATTGATTCGGCCGTGTTTGGGTCCGTCGGGCTCACGCAGGTTGCCCTTAGATAGGTAGCCCCAATTTCGAGGCTCTCAAGAGCACCTACATCGAGCGTTTGGGGCGCAGTCCATTGCCCGCTCAGATTTAGAAACGAATACATCACCTTGACGCGGTATTGGACCTGCGACTGCCCTGACACAGTCTGAGTATTGCCGCTGGTGGTCGTTTGTAAAGTAGCCGTTGATTGGTTATCGGGCTTGACCTGCTCGGTTTCCGCCCAGAAGACGAAGGTCCTGCCAAAGGCGCGCACCGGATAGACATGGTCCGAATTGATGGTAATGCCTAGTGCTTGCCACGCGTTCCAAACGGCGCTGGTGGCGTTAACCTCGTCATCAAAGGTAGCCGCGCGGAAGTAGTAATTTCGCGGATCGGTACGTGTAAAGCCAAACAGAGTCAGCTCGCTGATATTAGCCTTGGCGGGATCGGGTTGCCACACATAGCCGCCCGCAATGACGAGGCGCGAGACCTCTGTGTAGTCATCCAGGTATTGTTTATAGGCTTGAGTCACCGAATCATTGGTGATGTCGCCTTGCTGCAGGTTTTGCTGCAGAGTCTTGAATGAGTCAGTCCGTGAGATCCGCAATTCTGGCCGAATATAGGATTCGGGATAGAGGAAGACTTTGCGGTTGGCCTCCCAAACGCGATAGTTCTGAACCCATTGCCACTGTTGTTTGAATTCAGCGCGGCGAGTGGTATCGTCGCCCGTGATGAGCGCTGGCTCCAGATTGGTGAGGTAGCGGTAGTAATAAAGCTGGAGCGCTCCAGTTGCTTCAACGATCGGACTGGTGGTTTGGCTCGCGTCCATTTCTACATCAGTCAACAACAGATCGCTCAGGGCGCGCGCATCTGTGAACTTCGCCGGGTCGTGGGCTAAGAGCCAGCCCACCTGCGCGTCGCGCAGAGAATTGGCGAGGGCGTCGTAGAGTTGGCGCTGGATGCGAGTCCAGTCATCGCCCGGATATAGCGTGCCGAGCAGCCGTTCAAGTGTGTTGGCGGCCGTAGTCGGGTCTTGATTTGTATAGAGCGGCGTCCAGACTTGCTCATACATTTCCTGCGGGTGCGAACCTACCCGGCCGCAGAGTTGCAAAATATGGTAGACACGGAGCGCTTGGGGGATGCTGAATTTGACCTGAGCCGCCAGATCGCGATTTGGACGATCTAGAAAAGCGTCGCGTTGTTTGAGCCACTCGACGTCTGCCACATCCCAGGTGAAAAGAGTAGTCAGCAAAGTGTAAGGATCGGCGTTATCGTGCGGCCGCGCTAGGAGTAAATCGGTTAGCGACCCGCTGTCAGACGGGTTGGCTTGATCAAGCGCAACGTAGCGCTGAATGGCTCGCAGATCTCCCAATAGGAAGTCGTTTGAGGCCCGCCAGCGGTTAGTGAACAACTGCGGATAAATCGGATCCATGCGCTTATAGCTGGAATCGCCGTAGCGCACGAACTGTTTATCGCGGCACAAATACGTGCGGCCGTCAAAAACAAAAGCGCCGTCAATGTCCTTCTTGAAATCGTCGGGGAGATCGGTCCACAGATCGCGGATTTCCCGAGGGTAGCCCTCATCCACGAAGTCGGAGGTTGGATCGGTGTAGCGCAAATACTGTTCGCCCTTGAACACATAGAGCGCATTGTCGGGCGCCACAAAGGCGGCATCCAGGTGCGGTTGCTGATCGGCGTTAAGTGCAAAGAAGGGGTTGCTGACGCGGCCCCACGTGCCTTTGATGTCCAACGGGACTAACCCGCCGGTTGAGTTCTCATCGCTGCGAACGAATTGTTTGTCTTTGAAAAGATACAGAACACCGTTGTCGTAAAGCACGGCGTCCAAGTCCAATTGGAAGTTGAGGGGCAGGGGCTCGCGCTTGCCTGGAAGTTCACTCAGCAAGCTCTCACCAATGGAGCGCGGATAGCCGTCGTCGACTTCGTCCAAATCCGGCTGGCTATAGCGTACGTACTGGTCACCGCTAAGCAGAAACAGCGCGCCGTCTTCGCGCGCAAAAGCAGCGTCCACCTTCGCGCGGCTTAGCAATTGGTTGCGCACGTTGCTCACCTGTTGCAGCGGATAGGTGCGAGAGAGCTGAGCGGAGAGCGCATAAGTTTGGCCCGCGATGCTCACGATAACCACGCCACCTGTGCACAATGCGGCCGAGACCCATACATCGTCGGGCTTGAGACTGAGGAACGCCGCCTCAATGGCAGGGGGGAGTTGTTGGAAGGCGGTCTCGCGTCTTAGTAAACCGGCGATGAGGCGCGGATAGCCTACATCGACATACTCATAGTCACTCCCGGTATAGCGGGCATATTGATCGCCCGAAAACAAGAATGTTTTGTCACCGCAGACAAGCGTGGCGTCCACTCGGTTTTCTCGCGTAATGCGATTTTGAAGAAGAGCCCAGCGCGAGGAGATGGGAGACAGTGCCGAAGGACGGTCGCCGTCATGCGAGAGCCAAGTGCCGTCGGAGAAGAAGTACATCAGGTTGTCTGGACCGCGAACAGCCGCGTGAATGGTTTCGAAGTCGGGGAAGTGCTTTACAAGCCCAGGCCACCGCAGCGGCCAATGGCGCGGAACGGACCAGATGTCCGCTTTGGCATCGTAATGAATAAACTCGGTATCGCGAATCAGAATGAAGTCGTCGCCGTCTGAGAACACTGTGTCGACTCGATCAAAACCCCGATTCACAGAACTCTGCGGAATCTCCCAAAATGAAAAATCGCCTGCGAGCGGAGTAGGATCATTCGGCTTGCTGTAGTCGGTGCCGAAATAACGCACGTAGCGGAAAGTGCCATCAACTTCCGGGCTTTCCAACACGTACGTCACGCCTTTCTCCACAAAGGCGCAACTCACGTTGTTCAGGCCGCCCCAGTGGTCGGCAATGAGCAATGGGTTCGCGTCCGCCACAGCGGGGATCTTTGTCGGCGCATCAGACGTGGGCGTATAGCTGACGAATTGGTCACCGCGGAACAGGTAGAGCTTGCCGTCGCGCCCCATTAGCGCGCTGTCAACGCGTTCTTCATCCGCAATCCGATTACCCATCAAACCCCATGCCGAGCCGGTCGGGTATTGGCGTTCGAGCGATCGGTCATAGCACTGCGTATCGCCGAACAAATAGACGTTCTGATCTAGGCCTCGAAGGATAGCGGATAGCTTTCCCTGAAACTGTGCGGGAGCCGTCCAAAGGACACGCGGCACCGCCGCTTCATCCAGTTCCGGCAGCAGGCGCACATAATCGGCAGGTCGAACGTCTGGAGCGGTTCCTGGCGTATGTGCTTCAGGCGGCAAAATATGTCGCCAACCGCCTTTCCCAAATACCGTGAGCCGTCCATCCTCGACATCGGCCGCCAGCGCGCCGTCGGTACCAAGTCCATCCAACTGCCGGCAGTGGTCAAACGAGGCCACGTAGATCTGGCCGGCAATGAACACGTACACATTGCCCGTGTCGGCCCACGCTCCATCAATGCCCTGGTCTGCGGGCGCGTCAAGGTGAGCGAAGTAAGGCTCATGCCGCAAACTAGTTTGAATGCGTAACGGATACCCCTCGTCAACGAACTGCTGACCATCACTCGAATAACGGTAGAACTGATCGCCCGAGAACAAGTAACGGTAGCGGACCTTCCTGTTCACCGACTCTCCGCCTTCGTCCGTCCCGCTCGCGCTTGACACTATGGCGACAGCCGCATCAACCCTTCCGCTACGTTCGATGTTGTTTACCAGCTTGCCCCAGTGCTCCTTTACCGGCTTCGGGAAGCGATCATCGAGCCGTTGGAAAGTCTTATCCGTGTAGCGGGCAAAAGTCCCGTCTTTTTCGCTCGAAAACAAATAAGCACGTCCATCCCTGCCTGTGAAACCGGCCGAGACTGTCTCGAAAGGCAGGCTCGTCCAGGCCTGATGAATCGGCACCGGCTCCGACCACCAACGATGGTTGTGATCGAAGTGTATGGTTTGATTGCCTCTGAAGAAGTGGATGCGGCCATCGCCAGCAATGAAGACAGCGTCGGGATGATGAAAATTAGCGTTTACCAGCGCAACAGGCAGGTTCCACCAGTTTTCATCAATTGGCATCGGGAAGCCTACATCCGGTTTCGTATAATCGCGTGTCGAATAACAAACGTAGTTTTTGTCATCGGAGCTAAACAGATAAGTTTTGCCATCCAGCACGAAGGCCACGTCCACTGCACTGAGTCCGCCCCAATCGCGGCTAATCGTTCTGGGATACCCCTCATCGACGCGGCTCAAATCCGCGCGGCTATAGCGGACGTATTGGTTGCCGCTAAAAAGATAGACCTTGCCGTCTAGACCAGCAAAGGCTGCGTCGACATGGCCGGTTTGCTGGAGATTGTTGCTGACGTGCCCCCAGTGCTGAGTTATGGGGAGCGTTTCCCACTCTCCATCTTTGGCCCGAGTGGCGCACTTCAGGTCGCAAAACAAATGAATCGTTCCGTCGTCATCGGTCAAACCCGCATCAATGCGCTGGGCAAACGTTTCCGGAATATCAGGAAAGATTGCAACGAGCTTCTGCGGATAGCCCTCATCCGCGGAAAGACAATCACTCTCGAGACTATTGCTGAATATCGATATCTGGTCGCCGGCGGACACGGCACAGCGGCCCTCTATGTCGAGGACCGCGTCGACGTGCGTAGCCGAGCCAAGATTGTTACGAACCTGCCCCCAGAAATCGACGATGTTGGACTCGACCTGAGGTTCGCTGGCAGCAACGAATTTGTCGCCCTTAAACAGCCACGTCTCGTCGTCGCCGCGTCCCACGCCCGCATCAATGCCGGTGTCCCAGCCTGACGGCAATGGCCCGAAGCCGATCTCCTCGGGCCAGTGAGAGGCGATTTGTTTTGGATAGCCCTCGTCCACAAATCCCGGAGGTAGCGTGGAATAGCGGATGTACTGGTCTCCGCAAAAGAGGTGAGCGCGGCCTTCGCGATCAAGGAGAATACCGTCAATGTTCGCCGGGTCGTCGAACAGACTTTTTACACGACCCCACAGACGAGCCGTTAGGCCGGCTGCCTTAATCCAGTGATCACTATCCACCGCACGGTGCCACGCATTCCCTTGCGCCAGCAGCCAGTGCTCTCCGGTTTCCAGCGTGTAAACCGCATCGATGGCAGGCAGGACCTTAAACTCTGCCGATAACGTTTCAAGCGCGAAAGGCCCGTCATTCAATTCAAGCGTGTTCGCGTCGAAAGTCCAATACTGCGGACCGCGAAACAGATAGAGCTGGTTTTTCGCTAATTCCAATGGATAGGCGTCCTCGATCAGCAGACGATTCAGAGCAGGCGCGTCGCCACCTGGAAGACCAAGTGTGAGGAGACTCTGTATCTTCGGCCGCAATGTGACGCCGCTAAATCGCTGGGTGTCGTAGATGGAGGGGCCGACCAGAACCCGGTTAATATCTTCGAGCAGCACCTTTTGTAACGTCGACGGATCTGCTCCCTGTCCTAAGTAATCCTCAAGAGCGGCAGTAGTCTCAGGAGTCAGCTGGGCGGCGAGCCATATGTCAATCGGCCTGCTGGGCTGCTCCAACTTGTCGGCCAGTAAAGAGAGGTCTATGAAATCTCCCTTGGAAAACGTCGCAGAACCAGTGGGCTTCCCGCTTGGACCCGCCCATAAGGCGTCGATCCCATCTGCACCCTTTGGCAGTTCGATGCCCTCTGGGAATTTTTCGACCAGCTGCTGGTCCTTAAACGCAGCCTCGATTTGGCTCGGGGTCATGCGCAGCTTGGCCGCGAAATTGGCGAAGCCCTGGGTGCGATTCATCGCGGCACAGAACATCCTGTCACTCGGCGGTTCCACCAGGACGTCGTTAACAGCGGCCAGCAGCACCGGCTCCATGATGGCCACCGTTGGGCTAGAGTCATCGCTCAACAACGGCCGGATAACAGCCGAAGTCGCCTCAGGACTCAACTGAACTTGCGATGCGAGGGCTCCGATCACGGCATCGTCCTGAGCTTTGACCGCTGCCTGGAAAGAGGTCGTGAGTGACTTGACCGCCGCCTGAACGGCAATCGCTACGTCATGGATCAGGAAAAAGACGTCTTTCGAGTAATCGACGTATTGTGGAATCACAAAGTCTTGAGCGCTACTGAGCACGGCAAAGCGCTTGACTTGTTCCGGTGTCAACGAACGGTCAGGCTGTAAACAGCCCTCCGCGCATAGCGAGACCACAACGCTGGTTGCATGGTCGTCGGTAATGTTGACCGTCGCCAGTGCGGCATCGGTCAGAAGGAATTTGCTGGCGTCGCTGTCGATCTGCTGCAGTAAACTCCAAACACTCTGGCTCTGCGCAGCGGAATACCACGAGCCAATTTCGAAAGGCGGCTGCTCGTTGTCAATATCGGCGAGAATCTCGGCGTTAAGCCGCCCCTGAGCATCAAGGTAAGCGCTCGAAAGCGCCTCATGAATATCAGACGCGGCAAACTTGTCGGCCAGCGGCCGCAAGTCGTCCGGTGTGACGGTCAAGGATTGCTGGCGCGCGGACGCGACAACGCCTTGCAACGCACTGAGAATCAGCCGGCGGTGACGGTAAAACGGCAACGATAGATCGAACGCGTCCGGAGTCAGCGCCGCCAGTCCCTCCGGGTCCACAATGCGGTTCGATCCGTCGATGTGATGATTAAACACGAGGTTCTGTTGAAGACCGTCGCGTTCGGCGTTGCTCAACGGTAATGGATCCCAGAGACCATCAGGCAGTGTCACCTTTGCACTCTGCCAGGTGTTGCGCCGTGCTTCGAGAAAAGCGTAAACCTCGATGGAGAAGCTGTTCAGGCCGACACTGAGATCGATTGTGTCCAGGTTCGCAGGATCGCTGAACAGCGACGGGTTCTGCACCAGTCCCGAATTGTCGAGTATCTGTAGGAACGTGAGGCGGTCAATCCATTCGGTTGCATCCGACGTCGAAAAGCCAAGCTTGAGCAGGTCGGAAGGGTAGAGATGAAGTTCAATATCCGAGCTGGGATCGCTGGTTGCGGCTGCCGTAACGGCGGTACTACTGTCATCCGTGGTATCGGTGTCGTCAGTTGTGCTCGAAGCGTCAGTTGTATCCGCGGCGGCGGCGCTACTCGAACCGTCCGATGAACTCGAATTGTCGGTTGTAGTTGTATCGTTAGCGGTGTCGGCGTCATCAACGCCGCCCTGGTCGTTATCGGACGCGCTTGTGTCGTCGACGCCGCTGTCATCAGCAGTTCCAGTATCGTCACCTGTGTCAGTCGACGCGTCAGCGGAGTCCTGTGTGGTGTCGTCCGCGGTGTCCGAATCGGACTGATCTAAATCAGACTGATCCGTGCTGGCATCGGCCATTGCCGCCGACGCCTCGGCAAGCGCCGCGCTGTAGAGGCCCTGTAAATAATTGAAGATCTGACAGAATTGCGCTGCCCCGTCGGTCTCAAGCACCAAGTCTTCTGGCCGTAGCGGCAACTTATCCTCAACTAGCATGCCGCTCGTATCGAGAATCCCGCAACCGATGAGCAACTCCTGCAGGTATGTCGCCAGATCCTCACCCAACGCCAGCGCCTCAAGATCGGCCACGCTCACCACTCCCAGAGCCGCGAGAGCTGCATATGCGGCATCGCGCGCCTTATGCTTTTCCCAGATGCCGAGCCGCGCGTCGCGAGCAGACACCAATCCCCACTGTGGCTGCTGAAAGACGGCTAGGGCGAGTGCGGCAGTGCGCGCGTTAATAGCGTCGGATTGCAGTAGGTCAGGGCTCAAAGCGGCGGGCAAAAAGGCATCGTGTAGCGCTTGCGCGGTCGTTAGTAAAACTGCCTCCTGTGCAGGAGTAGCTTCCTCAGGGGGTACAACAATTCCCTGAAGATCTTCCGGTTCCAGGCTCGCGATGCCCGCCCACGCGGCAATCGCAAGTATGTTCTGGATCAGCCACGACCGAACATCGATTGAACCCTGCTCCAGCACTTGGTAAAGATCGGTTTGAGTGATGTCTTCGTGATAGAGAACGTCGAACGCATTGAGCACCTTGAGGTTCGGATCGTTTTCCAACACTTCGAGCAAAGTCAGTAAGTCCAGGGGGGCCAGATCAGCGAACTCAGCCAGCTTGGTCACCCGGTGCAAAACCGAAAGGCAGTGGCTATCCATCGAAGCAAGCTGGCTCACCCGCCCCCGGTCCGTGGCCCGGTCACGAAAACGCGTAATCACCGCGGCCAAATCCGTCGCTGAAATTCCCAATGCTGTCTGAATGCGGGCTCGCAGGAGCTTATTGTCTCCAACATCCAGCAGCACATCGCCGGTCGGCTTTAGCTCTTGCCAGTCCGGCGCGGGCGCATAGGTTTGCGGCAGATAATCGGTACGGGCCCGCAGGTAACGCTTGGACAAAAGAGCTGCGGCACCATTGAAGACACGGTCAAACAGGCTCGCAGGATTCAGTGGGTCATCCCCAGCCCCCAAAGCTGCGGTGCCGTCCACTTCTGAGAAAAGCGCGCATAGCACGTCGAGTGGCGCTTGCGTGCGGTCGCGCAGATCAACCAGTACTGCGAGCCGTCGAAGGGCGTTTTGATCAAGCGTGTTGTCACAGAGCTGTCGCAAGACCAAGTCGAGCGAAGGTAAATCGATCCCGGTCCAGCGAGACAGACAGAGAAGACGGTGGACGCGGTCAAACCAAGTGTCCGGGATGGCGTTGCTCGCGTCGCTCCAGGCAAGAGACATCTCCGTTGCATTCAACTTGACGAAACCGTTCAGATCGTGATTAATGAAGAGCTGCACCGCCGAAGAATCGCGCTCAGCGACGCTGCCGGCTGCGCCAGGGCTCTGACTCAACTGCGAGAAAAGCAAAACACGTAACGAAGGCCCATCAAGCTGGGTGGTCTGACGAAACCGTTCGAGATCGACGAGAACGGACACGAGCTCGTTTGGCGCGAGACCGTACGCAGCGCTGAGTTTTGCTTTGTCGCCGGCAAGGTCTTGCACAATTGTGGCGGCGCGCGCGGGAGAAAGGCCCAGCCGCTCCCGGGCTAGAACATCCACGTCAACTTGTGAAGCAAAGCTAGAGTAAAGGTCGCGGTAAGGAGTACGCAGCAGAAGCAGTATCTGCCTTATCCGTTCGTGCTGGTACTCAAAGGGCAGCAGAAAAGGCTGCTGTGCGGCTGCCAAAACTGCGTCCGCGGGCGTGATGTTTTGCTGACTCGAAATCCGGTCGCCCAACAGTCCGTTCACAATATCCAATTGGCGTTTGAGGGTGAAGCTCTGGTCACCGTTCAGCTTGATCTGCGAAGCGATATCTGGTCGGCGCTTGGTAAAGTCCGTCGTATCAAAGCGGTCGTACAAAAGCTGAAGCAAGTCTGCCAAATAAGCGGCAGGGGCAGTGAGTGATCGCCCCGGGTCGGCATCCTTAGTGTCTAGCGTACCGAACAGTTCTAACCAAGTCGGAATCGTTGCTGAACCAGCCATTTATATTGGTTCCCCTTAAAAGCGATGTAGGTGCGGACAGAGACAACGGCTTCTCTGAGTTGCTTCTGTGTCGCACTACATGCTATCTCTGTCGAAGCGAGAGCGCAAAAGGCAGAAGGGTGCCTCGGGCTGTAGTGGCTTCCGAAGACCACTGCCGCAATTACCGGCAAATTTAGGCGCGACAAATAACCTGTTCGCGCTTACTCGTTGAAATGAACCGCGCCAGCGCTCGCTTTTGAAAGGGAGCGGCCACCAAAACGTCGGATTTACTTCTCAGCAATCTCGCAGAGTTGACAGTAATGCGCAAAGCAGGCCGAGAACAAGAAATAACCACAGAAGAGACCTGACATATATGGTTTCGTAATCAGTATGTCCCTCATCGACCTACCTCAAACGTGTATTCACTCGCTCACCCACCTTCCGCCCGTCCTTGCCTATGCTGTAGGGCAGCGCCGGCGTGAGGTTGGCATCCGCTTGGCTCTGGGTGCTGAGCTCAGAGCACTCAAATGGATGTTCCTCCGAAAAGGGCTGATCTTTAACTGCGTGGGTGGCATCATTGGGCTGGCATTAGCAGGAGGTCTAACAAGATGGATCTCTTTGGTGTCATGCCGCTTGATCCTGCCACGTACATTGCATCGAGCGCTGTCATCGCTGCGTCGGTCATGGTGGGCAGTTATGTCCCAGCCCGCCAGGTGGCCTTCGTGGACCTAATGGAGACACTTCGAAGTGAGTAGGCGCTGACCCATCGACCACATCAGTCCCAGTCACATCAGCCGGCGTTGACCCCGATTTGTGTTAGACTTGCTTGCCGTTGTAGGATCGCCTGTCAAAAAATAAGGATCAAGCAACCCAGTGCGCCGAACATGGCGTCTGGACCAGTCTTCCGTCGCCTACTCGTGGCCAGACACCGCTCGATTTCAGCGCTATAGATGCCGACGAGAATCGGCGAATAATCTCCTCTGAAAAGATGAGTTTTGCAATGGCAGGCTGCTCGGGTGATCCCGAAACGCAGACGAATGCGGGAGAAGTGGCCGACGCGATGACCGCAACAAACGATACCTCGTTCTTCTACCACCTGGGTGCATCATCTACATAGAGAAGGGAAGCGACGCCACCGCAGATGGCTCGGAAGGTGGTGACACGCCGTCGCTATGGAACTCGCAGTTTTATGCTCCCTACACGAACTATCCGAAGCGCATAGTCTCAATCCCCGGCAATCATGATGGAAAGTCCACGCCGATAACTAACTACCTGGAAGCTTTTTGCGCCGACGTTTCGAAGTGGCCTGTGCCTTGGACGGGTAATACAACCGACCAGAGGCCCGCCATGATCCAGCCTTATGTCTACTGGCGCCTCCATACTCCGTTCGCATACATCGTTGGGCTCTATTCAAACGTCGTGAACGGCGGCATGCTGGACGATCCCACTGCGAATCCCGATTTCACGAGTGGACCGCAGTATCAGTGGCTCGTCGGAGAATTGAAAGCGGTGGCGGCCGCAAACAGCCAGAACTCGCCCAAGAGAGCCGTGTTGCTGGCGATCCACTATCCTCCTTATTCTGGAGCGTCCAACTTTAACGTTCGCGGCGATCCGTCGCAAAGCCCTACGCCCAACGCGTCCAATGCGCCCTATCTCGCTGTCGCGTTGCAACAGGCGTTTGCAGCAAGTGGGCAGCGGCCTGACGCGATATTCTCGGCCCATGCCCATCTGTTCCAGCGCATCACTTACGCCTTCAACGACGGAACTGTAATGCCTTGCTTGGTCGCTGGATGCGGCGGTCACTCGCCGCTCGAAGACCTCGCTAAAATGTGCAGCGGTGAGTCTTCAGCAAAGCCCGGGGCCTTTCCCAGCCGTAACCCCAGGGTCGTTCCAGCTCCCGGCCGGCGACTCAGCGCAGGTCGAATACTACCAGGACAACAATAGTGATCATAGTGAGTTCGGCTTCCTGAAAGTTACGATCGAGGTGCGCACCTTGATGTGCGAGTTTATCGGTGCAACGTCGCACAAGACACTGGACGAGTTTAAGCTGGACCTTGACAGCCACAAATACCAGTAACCGAAGCGAGTGCGTGGAGGGCGGTGTCACGCCCCGCTCGCGCTTTTGACGATGAGGATTTGCCTCGGAAGGAGGAGTTCGACCAACGAAGGGTTGTCATGCGACACACTGGAGCAGTTCGGGTGGCGGCGAGCTTGGCGACCGTAAGTAGGAAGGAGTTCTGGACGTTCGGGTTATTGTCAGGATAAAGAGCTCCGTCAATAAGTCGTTGCAAATGGAATGGCACCGGAAGTATCGATTAGATTCAGGTTCTAGTGAGGTAACACTCGTGGAGGTTCAAGTCCTCTCATCCGCACCAGAATCAATAACTTACGACTCCTTTTGGAACCACTAAGCCACTAGTATTGAAGTCGAAAGTGCGTCTCTCGCCAAGTAGGGCGCACCAGTCATCAATAGGATAGGAACGATCCTCACTAGTATTTTGCGTGCGTGCCACTACTTGTGCCACAGTCCGGGCGTAGCTGTCGGGGCTTGTACGTATTTCTCGTCATTTTGTAAGATTAGCTATTCCCGCCAAACCGATCGCGAGGGTCGCCGGACTCGCCAAGTCTGCTGGCGTCCTGCGACCGCGAGACCTGGAGGCGCACGGGATCGCTCGCCAATATCTTCGTCGGGCTGTCGAGAACGGGCTCGTCGTCCGGTCGGGACGCGGGCTCTTACGTGGCAGTCGATGGAGCAATAACAGAGTTCCACACGCTCGCTGAAGCTGCCAAGCGAGCACCACGGAGTACAGTCTGCCTTTTGTCAGCGCTCCGATTTCACGATATCGGCACACAAAATCCATTTGAGGTCTGGATCGCGATCGGCGAGAAAGACCGCCGACCGCGCAACCATTACCCCCGGCTGCATGTCGTGCGCTTCTCAAAACAAACACTCGCGTACGACCAGGAAGCTCATGAGATCAAAGGTGTGCCGGTTCGCATCTTTTCCGGGGCGAAGACGGTTGCGGACTGCTTTAAGTATCGAAATAAAATCGGCCTCGAGGTTGGGCTAGAAGCTCTCCGCGAGTGTCTTCGGAATAGAAAGGCGACCAC
>JBAUOG010000261.1:0-2995 GCA_049579625.1 Bryobacteraceae bacterium | reverse complement strand
ACATAATGCCGCCCTTTATCGATGTAGGCTTGATCCAGGCGGAGAAAGTGAACGGATCCAGATAGCCAAAACGCGCGACATCCTTGTTGAGTTCGAGGAAACGCTTGCCGTCAAACTGCCACGCCTTGCCGACCGGTCCATCTACCATAGGAACGTCACAGACGGGCGAATCCTTGTCACATCCAAGTGCCTTCGCGGCGCCTTCCTTGGAAAGAGCCAGATCCGGCTCCGACCGGAAAACCATGCCATCGGTAACTGTCCAATCGTGCCCACTCGATCGAGACAGACCCTGTTCCCAGCGATGCTGCGCTGCGATGAGCGCGGGCCGAAGAGCGTCATACTCATGCTGAGCCGCTGTCACTTTGCGATCGAATTCTAGCAGTTGCTGTTTCTGCTCCTCAAGCGGCGCTTTAATATACGGCTCCTCATTTCCGTAGTTGTAGCTAAAGCCTTTCTCATCGGGAATCTGATTGAAGTAGGCGAAGAGGCGATAGAAATCGCGCTGGAGGAACGGGTCGTACTTGTGGTCGTGGCAACGCGCGCAGCCGAGAGTTATTCCCATCCACACTGTAGCGGTGGTCTGAGCACGATCCGCGACGTACTCCACTCGATACTCCTCCGGAATGATTCCGCCCTCTCCGTTCGTGCGGTGGTTTCGATTAAATCCGGTTGCGATTTTCTGATCGAGAGTCGCATTCGGCAACAGGTCGCCGGCGACCTGCTCGATGGTGAACTGGTCGTATGGCTTATTCGAGTTGAAGGCGGCGATCACCCAATCGCGCCATCGCCACATCTCACGCGGGCCGTCGGTCTGATAGCCATTGGTGTCGCCGTATCGCGCGGCCTCCATCCAGCGGTAGGCCATGCGTTCGCCGAAGCGCGGAGAAGCGAGTAATCGATCCACCACCTTCTCATAGGCGCCGGCCGATTGGTCGGATAGAAAAGCATCCACTTCCGCCGGCGTCGGAGGTATCCCGTTCAGATCCAGGCTCACCCGTCTGATTAAGGTCTCCTTGTCCGCCTCGGGTGAAGGATGTAGCCCTTCTCGCTCCAGGCGACTCAAGATGAACGCGTCGATCGGGTTTCTAACCCACCTTGGGTTACTGACATTCGGAAGCGCGGGCCGCTTGGGTGCTGCGAACGACCAAAAAGGCTGCCAGACCGCGCCTTGCTCAATCCAGCCGCGTATCTGCTGGATCTCGTGATCGCTCAGCTTTTCGCGCCCGGCATAAGCGGGAGGCATGCGCACGGCTTTGTCGTCCGATGAGATGCGGCGAAACATTTCACTAGCGGCGAGATTGCCTGGCACAATCGCATAATGCCCACCTGGCAGTTCGGCTTTGGCGGCGGATTCGAGGTCGAAGCGCAATTTCGTTTTTCGATTGGCTGCATCGGGGCCGTGACAGGTGAAGCATTTGTCGGAGAGGATGGGACGAATGTCGCGGTTGAACTCCACGGTTTGGTTGGCGCCAGACTCAGGAGCTGCAGCCTGCGCAACAAAGAGTAACGAGCACACCAACACCGCTGGGCAAGCCAGGCGAAAGACGTGGACCGCCCTTCGCAGCATGACCAATCGTGGGCCGGTGTTTGGGGAGGAGTGCATCTTTGCGGTTCGCGCCCTGTTCTTGGCGCGAGCGTTTAGATCGGCGAAACGCCCGCTCGTACGTTATTGTATCGGTATCTATTGAGGTGCGGATTGCCGCTCGCAATCGGCTACCATGCAGTCGAGTCGCACAAACCTGCGGACTGGCCTTCCCAGTCAAATCTGTCCACCGCTAACTCTGAACACACGCCGAGCAAATCGTAAGTGTCCCCTCTTTGCCTTCCCCAAATGAAGAACAGCTTGCATTCTCACCTTTATCGCGCGACCGATAAATCCGTGATGGAAGAGACGTAAAAGAGCATCTCCCTCGACCGCACGACGAAACCTGACTAGGCTTTGCAGCAACGCAGGAGCTTGAAGCACAGTTATGGCCAAGGGAAAGTAACAGGTCTCTCTCGTCTCGCCGTGTTCGCCTGCCGGTGAGAACATAGATTGGTGCCCGCCCTCATTCCACGATTCGGCTCTCTCTTCTGTTTGCTTCCGCTTCTGTTTCCCGTTTTTGCTGCCGTTGAATCGGGGCAGCAGCAAGCTCCGCGTCCCTCGTTGGCCACCATTCGCGAGTGGCAAAGCCGGAAGTATGGAATGTTTATCCACTTCGGTCTGTACTCAACGCTCGGGGGAGTGTGGAAAGGAAAGCGGTACTCGGGTAATTACAGCGAGCAGATAGAATCGGACGCACATATCCCTGAAGCGGAATATGCTGCCATTGCTTCGAAATTCGACTTCCTTGGCTGGGACCCGGACGCAATCGTTCAACTTGCTATTGATGCCGGGATGAGGTTCATCGTGCTGACTGCAAAACATCATGACGGTTTCAGCCTGTTTGCGACGCATCAGTCCACATTCAACAGTGCTGAAGCCACTCGCTTCAAGAAAGACATCGTAAAGAGCCTGGCCGAGGCGTGCGCGAAACGCGGCATGCCATTTGGCGTTTATTACTCGACAATAGACTGGCACTTCGGTGACGTGCCGCAAGAAGCTAATGACAATCCCATTTCGCAACAGCATGAGGAGTTCAATGTCGCCCAGCTCCGTGAGTTGCTGACTGGCTACGGTCCCTTGACGGAGATCTGGTTTGATATGGGCCATCCCACCCCATTGCAGAGCCGGCACTTTGCGGATACTGTACACAGCCTGCAGCCCGAGTGCATGATCAGTGGCCGCGTTTGGAACAACGAAGGCGATTTTAGTGAAACCGGAGACGATGCCATTCCCGAGTACATTCAGACTGAGCCCTGGGAATCGCCTGCTTCGATCTTCGCCGATACATGGGGCTACCGCTCTTGGGAGAATCGGACTAACCTGACCGAGAAGATCCAGGAACAGATCTTGCGGCTGGTGAAGGTCGTCAGCCGCGGCGGCAATTACATCTTGAATATAGGACCTCAGGGC
>JBAUOG010000260.1:0-8643 GCA_049579625.1 Bryobacteraceae bacterium | reverse complement strand
AGCCAACAAAGGCGCGGTCATGCCGAGAATTGTGGCCCCTTTTTGGCTCCAAAGGACACCGAAACAACCCAATAGAAAGCCAATGGTCAGGCTGCCTGAATCGCCTAGAAAGATCGAGGCTGGGTTGAAATTGTAACGCAAAAAGCCAAGCAGCGCGCCAGCTAGCGGAATAGTGGCGAGAGCAAGCGGCACGTTGTTCGAGAGCAGAGCGCCAATAAGGATAGTAACGGTTGCGAACAGCCCCGCACCTGTGGCGAGTCCATCAACGCCATCGATAAGATTGAAGGCGTTTGCGCACCCAACCAGCCAGAAGAGAGTCACGGGGAGGCCCAGCCATGCCGGAATCACGATCCCATCGACATTCTTAATATCGACGCCGGCCCAAAATGCTAGGCCTGCTGCGAGTAGTTGGCAGGCGAGCTTCTGCCACGGCTTCAATCCTCGAATATCGTCTACAAGCCCGACAAAGAACACAAGGGCCATCGCCGGAAGCAATCGCAAGCCAACGGGAAGCCCGGCCTTGACGAGATTTCCGGCGGAAGCCGGCAGAAGGAGTAGTACCGCAAGCGCTCCAAGATAAGCCAGAAAGAGCGGCACACCGCCTATTCTTGGCACCGGCGTCGCGTGGGTCTTTCGCTCCCCATCAGGGTGATCCACCACTCCCAGACGCCTGAACAGGTTCCGGCACAAGGGCGTTAGGGTAAGTGCTAAGGCGAAAGATACAAAAGCGAGTATGCCAAGGGAATACATTTTAGATTCACCTGTTGGGAAGGGCCAAGGGACTCCAAGCTAGTCCTGCAGGCAATGCCCCACGAAGTACTCCTGGGTGATTTGCGATACAACCGGCGAGATGTCGCGTCACTACCTATGGATTCGCCCTTAGAGCCAATCTACTTTTGACTGATCTAGCTCAAAACCGAACATGCCCGTCATGCGCCGCTGTTTTCGGTCAAGGCCGGCCCGGATTACTTCCTGGCAGCATTCGTCTAAGTTCGGCGTCCCATTGGTCCGCTACCCAACGCTTAGAGAAGTGCTTGTTGTACACGGCATGGCAGTGCTCGAATAATCGAGCCATCTCACCCGAAGCTTGGGCGCAGCGTAGCAACTCGTTCGCCACCGACTCCAAATTGGATTCCGTTAACACCCAACCCACTTGGTGCACAAGAATCCACTTTGCGACCGCAGATTCCGGACTTCCAGCAAACAGGACAGGACGCCCGACGGCAAGAGCTCCAAAAAACTTGGACGGAACGACTGTGCCCGTCCAGTCCGCGTCCAACGATACCACTTGAATGTCAGCAGCACTCAGGCGAGCTTCCAGATCACCCTGTGCAGCGAAGGGGACAAAGCGTACGTTGGGAACCGAGGCTGCCGCTTGGCGCAGCGCATCGGCCCGGTTTCCACGCACGCTGAATGTGAGTTGAACTTCGTGGGGCGCCAACCGGCGCGCCAGTTGCAGGATTAGGCTCGAAGAGTGCGCCCGTCCAAAATTTCCCGAGTACAGCAGGGCAAGCTGCGCATCGCCGAAAATCATCATCCGTTCATGCTGATCGATAGCCAGCGGGCGCGCCGGCTCGCTTAAGGCCCACGGTGTGAGCGTCACCTGACGCCCGCGGGGCTGGTATGATCGAAGCCTTGCGCCCATACAGGACCCAATGTCAGCAAGTAGATCGCAACGTCCGTAGGCGTTTCTCAGGACCGGCTTTAGTGTCGCCAGAAACCATCCGTCAGGCCGAAGGATTCCATCTGCGACCGCAGCCTCCGGGTAAAGATCGAAGCACCAGTGGGCCACTCGAGTGTGCGGCCGGAGCAGTTTCCAGACCCTTGCAACGGTCACACTGAGCACGGGGTCCGTTCCCACAATAATGAAGTCGGGCGAATGGCGTAGCGCCGCCGTGCTCCATCGACATACCATCCAAATCGCGTTGGCGAAACGACCGAGCGTCGAGGCTTGCGAGAGAGCGGGGCGCCAGATCCGGCGAATCTCCACGCCCTTCCACCGCTCGCGCGCCGGATGTTTTGGGAACTTATCGCGGCAGGAGCGGTTGCACGGCATCGCGGTGACATCCCACCCTCGGCGAACCAACTCTTCACACAACTCCGACACATGCACGGCGCTCACAACATCGTCAGGATACAAATAGTGATAAAAGACTAGGGCTTTCGGCACGTTCAAGCTAGACGGGGATTGGAGCGTCCTTATACCGAAGTGCCACCTGCGCCTCGATCCATTGATAGGTCTTCTCAAGTCCGGCACGCAGTGGCTGGCTGGGTTTCCAACCTAGAACCTCGTGGATCAACTTGTTGTTTGAGTTTCGGCCGCGTACTCCCTGGGGCCCCGGGACATGTCTTATTGTTAGTCTCTTTCCTGCAATCTCCATCACCATCCGGGCCAAGCCGTTAATCGACACCATCTCCTCGGAGCCTATATTGAGTGGTCCTGGATGGGGAGAATGCATCAGGCGCAGCACGCCGTCGAGACATTCCTCAATGTATAGGAAGGATCTGGTCTGGACCCCGTCACCCCAGATTGCTATCTCGCCGCCATTCGGGGCCTCAGCAACCTTCCTGCAGATCGCCGCTGGGGCCTTTTCTCGGCCGCCGTCCCACGTTCCCTCGGGACCGAAAATGTTATGAAAGCGAGCAATGTGAACTTCCAACCCGTAGTTACGCATGTAAGCGAGATAGAGCCGCTCGCTAAAAAGCTTTTCCCAGCCGTACTCGCTGTCTGGGGCGGCTGGGTATGCAGAATCCTCGGAGCACTGGGGATTCCCCGGATCTCTTTGATTGTGCTCCGGATAAATGCACGCGGAGGAGGAGTAGAAGAACTTGCGGACTCCCTCGAGCCGCCCGGCTTCCAGGATATTGAGGTTAATCATCGCGGAGTTGTGCATTACGGCCGCGTCGTGTTCGCCGGTGAATATGTATCCTGCGCCTCCCATGTCCGCAGCCAATTGATACACCTCGCTGATGCCTTCGACCGCTGCTCTCGCCACGTCCGGGTCCCGCAAATCACCGAGGATAAACTCATCGACGGCGCTCGGTGAGTACTCATGAGGTTTCACATCGACGCCGCGAACCCAGTGGCCCGCCCCCCTCAGTCTCTTTGCGAGGTGGCCTCCGATGAACCCGCCGGCGCCGTTAACTAGAATACGGGACATTTGGACTTACTCTCCTCAACTATTAGTAAAGATCGCAGGTGCGATCGTCGATTCTGACTTACTACCGAGCTACCCTGGGGTAGATCGTGTCTACGGAATACGCCAAGTCCAGATTGCTATCTGGCTTGGTGAAGACGAAGGCGTAACGTGCTCGTGCAGGAAGGCTGCCTAGGACCTCGCCTCTGCAAATGCGGCTCTATTCTGGCTCAGATGCACATTCTCGTCCTTGTGAAGAATGAAGGAACCGATCGAAAGGACGTCCATCCTGGTCCTTAAGAAGCAGTCTATGGCTTGAGCCGGCGTGTGGACTATAGGTTCGTTCTCGTTGAAGGAGGTATTGAGAAGCACCGGCACACCGGTCACGTCCCCGAATCGCCGTATCAGTTTCCAGTAAAGCGAGTTGACGTCCTGCTCCACCGTTTGCAGCCGGCCGGTTCCATCCCCATGCGTTACAGCCGGAATCCGCTCGCGTTGGTGTGGCTTGATCTTGTAAGCCGTGACCATGAAAGGAGCCGGATAATCGGTTTCGAAATACTCGCCTACTTTTTCCGCAAGGATCGATGGGCAGAATGGCCGGAACGGTTCACGGTACTTGATCCGGCTGTTTAGGATATCCTTCATGTCTTTCCGGCGGGGATCCGCCAGGATGCTGCGGTTGCCTAGAGCACGCGGGCCGAACTCCATTCGACCCTGAAACCAGCCGACGATCTTGCCGTCTGCGATCTCGTCCACCGTGCGACTGATGAGTTCGATTTCAGAGAGCCGGTTGAAGTGGCAGCCGGCGGCTTGGATGGCGCTCTCGACCTCCGTGTCCGAGTACTCTGGCCCGTAATAGACGTGCCGCATGACGTAGGAACGCGGCTGCCTTAGAATCTGATGCTGTACGTGTAGCGCAGCCCCAATCGACGTACCGGCGTCGTGCGCAGCGGGCTGGACACAGACGTCCCGGAAGTCGGTGCGCTCGAAGATCATACCATTGGCGACGCAGTTCAACGCCACCCCGCCAGCGAGGCACACTGCTGATTGCCTCGTCTCTTTCTGAATGAAGTTCAGAAGCGCAAAGTAATTCTCCTCCAGCACGGCCTGCACCGAAGCCGCCAAGTCCATCTCCCGCTGGGTGATCTCGCTGCGTTCCATGCGCGGAGGGCCGAACACTTGTGCCAGCTTGCTCGAATACACTGTCCCGATTTTTGGCTCACAATCATCCCAAGTCATTGCGACGCCGGTCGAGTCATGGACGAAGTAACTTAGATTGAGGCGTACCTGGTCCCCCTCGGTCCGCACCACATCCCTCACTTGTTCGACAAACCGCCTCTCCCCGTAGGCAGACAGGCCCATCATCTTGTATTCGTCGCCGTATTTCGGGAAGCCTAGAAACTGTGTAAACGCCGTGTAAAACAGCCCGAGAGAATGGGGAAACGTGACTGCACCTTTCACGTCGATCGTGTTTCCGCGGCCCACGCCCCACATGACGCTGGAAAAATCACCGAAGCCGTCAATCGAGATAACTGCGGCTTCCTCGAACGGAGAGCAGAAGAAAGCCGACGCCAGGTGGGCCCGGTGGTGTTCCACAAAGTGGGTCGTAGTACTGTCCGTGCCGACGCCTTCTGCGCGGAGGGTGGCATGCGCACGACTCACGTTGGCGGCGTTCGCAGCGCGCGAGGCGAGCTTACCCCATTTTGCCGGGCGCATGGCAGTCCGGATGAGCTTGGCGGCGAGGTGGACCTTGGGATCGCGGGAGATGGCGATGTGGTCCGGCTGCTCGTCACCCAGACACGCCCGTGTGGAAAGTACTGGCAGTCCCGCCCAGTGCTTCACGCGATTCAGACGCTCTTCTTCCATGGCGCCCACGAGCTGGCCATCCTGAAACACAGCGGCGGACGCGTCGCCGTGGAATGCGTTAACGCCAAGAATAATCACTTTGGTGACATTTCCTTTCCAGGTGTGGCTAAGTCCGCTTTGGAAGTTCCCCAAACAGGTGCGAAATCCTTTGGTTTGCCCTTGATCATATAGAGAGCGGAGTGTAACGGAGCCGCAAGTTCAGAGTCGTAACAGAGTCGCGTGGCAGCGTTGCTATGAAAAATTGCCAGCGAAATCCAGTCAATAGGACTGCGCTCAAGGCGGAATGGAGATCGCAAGCGTCCAAGATCCGCATTGCAGAGTATGTCGTTGAGATTGCCGGGCATGAGGCCTTCCTTTATCGCAATCCTTAGATGTGCTATGTCACCAGGTTTCACTTGCATCAGGTCGCAACAGACCGCCGTAGCAACCCCAACCTCGCCCACGATCAGCATGTTCTTGCGCACCGGATCACCGTTCATTGGGCCACTGCGGTTTAAGAAGTAGGTTCCGTCGAAGACGGCCAGCCGCGTCCTTAAAAGCTTATTAACGGCTATGATCTTGTGCTGAAAATCCGGATGATGACGGAGACGCTTGACGTCGGGAATGCAACCCCACTGGTTTTTAAAGCCGAGACTGACCCCTGTCATCGCATGAACCTTTGGCACAGGCATCGTAATAAAGAAGTCCGTTTCGTCAAGCAAGGTCGTGGGCAACTCCATTTCGATTTCGCGGCCGTCCACTACGGTCCGGGCCAGCTTGCGCAACTGATTTGTCAGGCCGACGGCGGTCACCCCATACTTTCGGCAAATCGCTGGAACGCCATGTCCCTCAAACGCCTGTTCCGCGGTCCACGCGCTTGAACCCCCGTCCGACTCTACGATCTGGATGTGCTGCGTGTAGTCGCGCAGCACACGGACCGTGGCCTCAAGTACCGCCGGTGATGTAGTTACGCCGGGTTTGTACCAAGGATAGGTATAGTTTGGCTTGATCGACACGCGGGTGCCTAGCCGAATATCACCGGCCAGCGCGAGCCCTTCGCAGGCTTCGCGAAGCATGGGTTCGATCTCGGAGCCCTCGGTGAACCGCTGTAGGAAAACACTGTTGAGAGTCATGTTGTTTGGAAAAGTGAATCGGGCAATAATCTCAATAGCTAATACTCGTTCGAGTTGACGACCTGGAGCTTGCGGCACAAGGCAAGCCGATCAGTCGGGCGGATCTTTACTGAGGCCCTCTCGTCCCCAGGATGTGAGTACTCTGTGCGGCATCACTTCGTAAAGCCTTGCGCGACGCTTCAAACACGTCTGTTAGTGCTTTCATCACGTCAGCCTTGCGGTTGTTTAGCGATCCGTCGCGGCAACTGGCTCGGAGTTCACGCAGTTTGCGAAAATCGGCGGCTGACAACGCCTGGAGTGCGGTTTTAATGGAACCGAGGTTTCGGGGAACGACCATCCCTTCGGTCGGCGACAGTTCCGACGCGACACCACAAGTATCTGTAACAAGCACAGGCGTGCCGACCTGAAGGGCCTCGCTCACAACACGGCCCCAGGACTCGAATTCAGAAGTAAGAGCGAGCAGGTGGCTACCGTTCAGAAAAGTATTTCTCTCTTCCTCGCTCACCATCCCGGCAAAACGCAATCTGACACCGGCTGACTCAGCAGCGAGCTGTACTTCCTTCGCATACTTCTCGTCCTCGATTGGGCCGCCGACGACGATCTCATACCGGTTCGAGAGATCGCTATTGGCCAGAGCCTCAACGGTCAGTTCGATCCCTTTTTCTCGCACCACTCGGCACAGGTACGCTATCGTCGCGCGCACCCATGTCACCGGCCCTCCAAGATCCCCGTGCGGACCTAAAGGTCGACTTATGCTGACTACCCTCACTCGCGTCGGTTCCAGGCCGGCGGCCTCGATCGTTTCCTCCCGCTCGCGTTGAGACAAGCAAAACACCGCACTCGCTCCCCGAAGGATCTTATTTCCGAGAACGAAGTCATAGGCCCACTTCATTCGGCGCGCACGCCACCGCGGAACCGCCATCCCATGTGGAAATATCACGTACGGCTTTCCAGTAATCCGGCAAAAACACCCCGCCAGTGTGCCGAGGAACAGCCGTAACCCATGAATCACCACTAGGTCGGCCGCCGCTGCATGCCGCGGGACGAGATGAAATCCAGCTGGGTTGAAGGTCTTAAAACCCCGTTGAATCCAAGTTCCGCATTCAATGATGCGGAAACCAGCGGCTTTGCTAATCGATTCCGTCTCGGTTAGGGGCCTGCTGTACTTTGTGCCGCGCAGCTTGGGCGCAAGCACAGTAACAGAACAGCCGGCTTCAAAGGCGATCAACGAGGTCGCAGCGGCACTCAAGCCCGCCCCACCAATTTGTACGCTTGGTGGATAACCCGGACAAGTTTGGAGTATCTTCAGGCAAACATGGTCACTCTTCCCAGTGGGGCTTACCTCCGCCTCCAAGAGATCATCGGTATTGGGCTGGAGGCCTGTCACGTTCTTGGCTGTTTTCAAAGTTCTTCCTACAGAAGTTGATACCCAGGTTCTCAACGTTAAGCGTTACGGGTAATACGCCCAGTAGCCAGACATGCTTTTGCGCGTATATGCAGCGCCGGTTGCATGCTGCATCGGATGGTCGTCCTTCTCGCTCCAAGGGCCAACGTAGTACTCGCCAAGAGCAAGTCCTGAGCCAGCGCCGACGAGACCAGGCGGCGTCCGCTGAAAGTGTTCCTGCCAATAGCGTTCCGAATAGAAGAGGGCGCAGTAGTCCGTCCCAACGTACTCATCGATAAAGACGTATCCATTGCCTACCAAACGAGGCCAGAGATTCCGGACGCATGTGTCGAGGCTGGCTTCGAGGTCCACGTCAAGGAAAGCCATGACAATCTGGCGGTCAAGATTTGGAAGCGTGTCACAGAACCAACCCTTCACAAATTCACAGCAGGCGATATCGCCGTATCTGACAATGTTGGCCCGGACTTCATCGAACGTGCCACAGTAGTCTCCTGGCTGATATCCCCCCGCTTCACGGTCTAACGGGTCTCCAGGAGGGAGTCCCTCGAAAGAATCGCAGATGATTAGTTTACGACCGGTGAGCCGGCATGCGAGCGACAGGCTCGCAGCAGTCCCCCCTTTCCAAGTGCCGCATTCTACGACGCATCCCGGCACCTCCGGGGGCACTTCAAACAATTTAACGGCCATGACGAGCGCGGTTTTGTAGCTAGTCCCCGTCGGGATGCTGTGTTTGTTGCGAACGACACGAAGTCCAAACACAATTTTCTTCCACCAATTCAACTGATAGGCAGCGTGGATTCTCCTTGAGTGTAGTAGGAACAGCAAGCTGACCGGGATCGTAACGAGATAGAAAAGCTTCATCAGGAGGCGGGCCATGTCGATTATTTAATTGGTCCCTATGCGAGTTACTTTGCCGTCATCGCTTGCGTCTTTCAAAAACTTTGGCCCGTTACGAGATGTCTTGTTTCAATGGGAATTCGCCCCGAGCTGATAACGTGGACGCTCGTGATAGACGGAGTTTGGCAGCACGTCTGAGTCTTTCAAGGAGAAGCTTTGGAACACACTGAATTGATCCGGGTGGCTATGAGCGGTATGGAGACCCCGGATAGACGCTGACAGCGCC
>JBAUOG010000259.1:0-4928 GCA_049579625.1 Bryobacteraceae bacterium | reverse complement strand
GCTGCGCTGCGGTCACTTTCATTGGTTTCGATGGGCATTCGCCCATTGTGGCTTGCATACGGGTCTGTGTGAAAACTCCAGCAGTCGCTCCGAAACGCATGGGAACGGAAGCCGAGATGACTCTCGGATCAGCGGGCTAACAGCCTGCGCCACACTGCGGGCGCTGCGCCGGTGGTTCTGCACTAGCGTTGATGGCCGGGGTTCTCCGGGACATCAGTGCGTGTGTCATTCACCGTGTTAAACCCTCTTCTGAAGTGTGTGGGCGGGAATCTCCGCTCGCCAACAGCCAACCATTGACCGGCGAAAGGCGCCCATTCATTCAGGAACACTTCGGGCTCGGCCTGCGTTTGGAGGTTCGTCGGGGGACTCCGTAATTGTCTGGTGCGGGCCGCCAGGAATCGAGTCCGACTCCTGGCGGGCGCACTACTTGATGCCGAAGGTGACGCCCAGGAAAAGGCCCTGCAACGTGATTTGCTGGGAGAGTTGCTTGTGCGTCTGATCCAGGTATAGGCGCCGATATCCAAAGTCCAAACCAATCTTCTTCACCGGGAAACCTATGCCGGCCAGGGCTTGGCCAGTCAGATCGGAACCGGCTCCATAGCCGCCGATATCCCCCTTGACGAAGCCGCCCAGGTTCTTATAAATCTTGACCTGAGCCCGCATGGCCAGAACCGGGTTCACGAAACCGACCGATTGGGAGTGTACCCCGCTGTCGGTAAGAGGCGGGTTCGCGCTGAGCGACGTATCGACATACCAATACTGGATACCGACCAAGGCGTCCAGGTTGAAACGATCGGTCGCTACGCCACGATAGCCGATTTCGTTATCCCAATAGAACGTGTTGTTGCTGGCGTTGACGGTCAACTCCTGGGGGAAGCCCGCCACCTCCTTCACCTTTTGCGTGCCCACTTGCAAGTAGAGCTGATCACTGAGAAACACAATGCGGCCCTTGCGGACTTCTTCGGTCGCCATCACGCCAAACTTGAGGTTGTTGAAGATATCTTTAAAAGGCACATTGAAATTGACCTCGTGTGAACCGAGCGTCATGTCGCCGTTAATGCCCGCAAACCAAAGGTACGGGGTGATCAAGAAGTGCCAATCTTTGTCCGCGGAAATGTCCTTGGAGAAGTCCCCTTCCAGCGCGGTCTGGGCCAATGAGGTGCCGGCCAAAAGAGAGAACATCGCCATGGCGATGATAATGCGTCGTTTCATGTTTCGTTGCCTTTCATTTGTCTGTGGAATTCGACAGCGATGTTCGATCCCATCGGATTAATTGAACAACCCACGCTGATGTGCGTTTCCCGCGTCGCTCGAATCGATCGGAGCTTGCCAAGGCAGGTTGACGCCCGTAATTCTACGTACGTTTCAGGATAACAGACTACCGCTTGATTTTGCACGGTGCAAATGACGCTATCTAGTTGAAACACAATGACTTGTAATCGCGGCCCGGCAGCTGCTTCGGGTCCGCTGGCGGACCGGTCGAACTCTTCGTTATGGATACGACGATGGTGCCTCGTGTTTTCGCTCGCCCTGCCGCACGCTGTCGAGTATGAGAGAGCGGGCAAGGAAATGTAACTGTCTGAAGCGACAGGTGGGGGCGGCAAGAGCCGGTGCTCCGGGGAGGGGAAGCTGCCTTTTTTTAGCAGCGTCTCAAGCTTGTCGAGGCGGGTTAATTAGACAACCCGGCCAAAGCCGAGACGGCTCTCGGCTCAATAGGCTTGGCAGCCTGCGCGACGTCGAACCGACTGGGCGTCATTCGTCCCGGAGGGCTTCGGTTGGATCCAGGGCCGCTGCACGGCGCGCTGGAATCCAGGAAGCCGCGGATGCCACCAGGAAGAAGAGCACGGCCACGGCCAGGAACGTCGTGGGATCGCTTGCTTTCACTCCAACGAGCATGCTGGTGATGAGGCGCGTCAGGAGGAAAGCCGCCGCAAGGCCAATCACAATTCCCACTGCGCTCAACGTCAGCCCTTGGCCGACCACCAAGTTGAAGATACTGCGAGGCACCGCGCCCAGGGCCATGCGCACGCCGATCTCCGCGGTTCGCTGCCGCACCGCCGTCGACAACACACCGTACAGGCCGACGCCTGCCAGCAAGGCAGCGATGACCGCGAAGATGCCAATCAGCAGGAATGAGAATCGCGTTGCAGCCTGCGCGCGCTCCATCCACTGATCCATCGGCTGCAACTCGACAATCAACATCTTTCCGCCGAGATTAGCGATGGCCGCCCGCACCGCGCCAGCGAGCTTTGCCGGATCACCGCTGGTGCGCAATGCCCATCTCGTCGCGGCAGCGTGTCCCACAAATCCATCCGTGAAGTAGATCTGCTCGCGCCCCGCTTCAGCCAGCGAACTGTCGCGCTGGTGAGCGACCACGCCGATGATCTCGACCCATTCCGGCTCCGGGGAGCGGACGCGGATCAGGATGCGCTTCCCGATAGCCGATTCGTGGGGAAATGCCTTGGCGGCCAGAAACTGATCCACCACCACCAGGTTTCGGTCAGGGGCGTTGTCGGCCTCTGTGAAGGTCCGGCCCGCCAGCAATGGCGTCCGCATCGTTTCGAAGTAACCAGGCAGCACGAATTGGTTATCGACTGCTTTGAACTTGCTCGCGTCGGTCAGCGCCTCCGCGGTGCCCCAGCGAATTGGAAAGAACGTATCCGCCAGTGGGAACGGGCTCGCTGCGGTAACGCTTTCGACGCCGGCCACGGATGCCAAGGCGTCCTTTACTTGGCGCATTGCTGCCGCGTTCTTTTCAGGCGTTCCGTCGGGCAGGCCAAACAGGTTGAACGTGAGCAAGCCGAGGGACTCATAACCGGGATCGATGCGCTGTAGAGCCAGGAAGCTGCGCAGCATGAGGCCAGAGCCGATGAGCAGCACGAACGACAACGCCACCTCAGCCACCACGATGCCGTTGCGCAGGATTCGACCGCCGCCCAAGCCGCTGACGCGCCCGCTTGCTCGCAGCACATGCATCACATCCGGGCGCGACGCTCGCCAGGCGGGAGCCATGCCGAACACGATCGCCGTGGCCAGCCCGGCCAGGGCCGTGTACGCCAGCACCTCGCCGTTAAACCCGATGGAGTCAAGCCGCGGTATATTCGCGGGCGCAATCAAGCGCAGCTCATGAATGCCGAGCCACGCCAAGGCGAGGCCCAAAACAGAACCGGTTGCTGCCAGCAGAAGAGCTTCCGCCAGCATCTGCCGCACCAGGCGCCAGCGGCTTCCGCCGAGCGCCGTGCGAACGGCCAGTTCCCGCTCGCGCAGTGATACGCGCACCAGCAGCAAGTTCGCCACGTTGGCGCAAGCGATCAGCAGCAGAAAAGTAACCGCGCCCATCATGGCGAGAATTGCCGGTTGCACCTGGGCGACAAGGTATTGCTGCATGGGTTCCAAGCGGAAGTGGAAGTCCGACGTGTTCCAGATGGTAAATTGCCTGCGGAGTTCGGCCGCCACGGCTTCCGCTTCCCGCTGCGCGTTCGCCAGGCTGGCTCCTTCCTTCAACCGGCCAATCGGCCGATACGCCATCTGCTTTCGGTTGGCGTTGTCATACGCCAGCCTGGCCGCGTACCACACGTCCGGCAGGCGTTCGACACCCTGGCTGGGTGGGAACAGCAATTCGAACCTCGGCGCCAACACGCCGACAATCTGCGCGTCACCGGGACCTCCGCGATCCAGACTCCGACCGAGCGCCGCCGTGCTTCCGCCATAGCGCCGCTGCCAGTATTCGTAACTCAAGATGGCGAAGGTCGGGACTCTAGGAGCCTGTGCATTTGCGGCGCCTCCATCGGGGGCCGGCGGTGGTGGTTGGCCATCCGCGCTGGAGAAGTCTCGCCCCACGATGATCTTCCCGCCCATCAGCCGGAAAAAGTTGGACGTTACCGATGCCCAGCGTACCTGCTCCGGTGACCCGTCTTCCTGGGGAAGAAGCTGTCTGCCGGTCAGTACGGCGCCAAAATCTTCAAAGGAATTCTTCGTCCCGTTGAGCAGGTCGAAGTAGTCTGCATTTGACAACGGCAAGTCGGCCACGTTGCGGCGCCGCATATCGCCGTAGCCTAGCACCAGGCGATCGGAATTTTTGTAGGGAAGGGGCTGGGCCAGCACCGCATGCATCACGCTGAAGATCGCGGTATTGGCCCCGATCGCCAAGGCGATGGTCACGATCACCGTGGCGGAAAACACAGGACTCTTCCACAGCGTCCGGGCCGTATAAGCAAACTCTTTAAATAGCATCGCCTCGCCTCGTAGAGTACAGACGTTGAGGTCAGGATATCGTGCTTAAATTCATAAAATGACAGCTATGAGAGATGCGGGAAGAGCACCTTCCGATCTCGTCGTGATCGAAGACGGCGGCTTCCGCTTCGTGGAAGGTCCGCCAGACCGGGCATTCATGCACACGGTTGATGATGCTGACCGCGTTCTCGAGGCATGCTTCTCAGCGGGGGTTGCCTTGGTTCTCTTGTACGCGCCGAACCTGACGCCAGGTTTCTTTGATTTGAGCTCAGGAGACGCGGGCGCCGTGCTGCAGAAGTTGCGAACCTACCGGATTCGGCTTGCGGTGGTTTGCCCGGAGGGCAGCGTTCGCTTCAGCAGCAGATTTAGCGAGATGGGGGCCGAGGAGAGACGAGGCGACCACTTCGGGTTGTTCTCATCGGGCGATGCGGCTCGGGAGTGGCTGAAGTTGGGGTGGGGAACGGGATAGTGAGATGGGGGCAAGCAGATGTGGAGACGTAGATGAGAGAGTGCGGAATCCGCTTGCTTTACGAGCGCGGTTGCTCTGAAAACAGGTGTTGTTGATCTGGGGGACAGGCTCGCTGTGTCCACGCGGCGACGGGCTTCGGTGACGCGATACGGAGATGTGTGCGCGCCTTGGGACACAGGTGCCTGTCCAGGTGCCTGTCCCCGGTCGGCATCCGTTTTCATCATTG
>JBAUOG010000258.1:0-1771 GCA_049579625.1 Bryobacteraceae bacterium | reverse complement strand
GATCGACGGTGATGCCAAGCGGAAGCCACTCCCCCTTGCATTTCACGCTGGTCAGATCGCCTCCTAAGGCAGGTGTTTTGACTCCTGCAAACACCTGATCTCGCTTGAGACCGGGCACTCGTTTGGCAGTCTCTTGCACGGCATCATAGACTCGACTCTTACACAGATAGACTCCAAGCGCTTCTAACGCTAAGGAGGTCGCTCCATAACTTAATCCCAGCAAATACAGCATCAAAGCTAGCCCTTTGACTCGTTGCGAGGTCTGGGCAGATGTCGTTCCCTCGGGATAGACCCGGAAGGTGCGTTGGCACTTCAAGCATTGATAGCGATGCACCTGCACCTCATGATAGACGGTGTCTCGCAAGGGTTTGGTGACTTCCTGGCGTAAGTAAAACTTGCTCCCACCACAGCCAACATAGGCACATCGCGTGGGAACCGTGATGACCTCAGGGGTCACTTTCGGTAAGACGATCCGTAAACGCATAGCTCTGCCTCCTGGAATTTCTCTCTCCTTCCTCATTTTACCAGTTTTACCGCCTATCGAACAATCACAGTGAATACGGTTCATTGACAGCGTCTTTGGCTTGCGATATAATATAGAAACTACAAGATAAGAAGGAGGTGCATAGTATGGGGATTACACAGTGTTATATCGTGAGGCCAGACTGTGCATCGTGCTGCTGCTGACGTCCTGTCAATCCATGCCCTGCCACTGATGTAAGTCTTCCTCATCCCACATTCCACACAAACAACGACATTTCGTTACGTTCAGATTGTCCTGAAAAGGGGATTTTTGTGGCAGAAATTACATCAACAACTGGTTTCCTGGATGTCCAGGGCGCTCCCTTGTACTACGAAGTTGCTGGCCAGGGTCCGGCGTTGCTCTTGATTCATGCTGGCGTTGGCGATCTCCGGATGTGGGATCTGCAGTTCGAGACTTTTGCTCGGCATTATCAAACCATTCGCTTTGATATGCGCTCGTTTGGCAAGTCGCTGGTTCCAGATCAACCTTTCGCAAACCATGAGGACCCGGCTGCGCTCCTGCAGCACCTTGGCATTCGCAAGGCCCATGTTATCGGAGCTTCCTTTGGAGGTTGTGTGGCGATCGACTTCGCGCTCACACATCCCAATATGGTTGCTTCGCTTATTCTGGTGGCTCCCGATATGGGCGGCTATGCACCATCAGAAGAGATCAAGGAGTTTGGCAAGGCCGAAGGTGCCCTGGTTGAAAGCGGCGATTTAGAGGCCGCCACCGAGCTGAACCTGCGTATGTGGGTCGATGGTCCGTTGCGTAAGCCGGAACAGGTGGACCCGCTGGTTCGCCAGAAGGTCCATGATATGCAATACCAGGCCTTCACGGCTCTAGTTCCTGAGAACGCGGAGGACATTGAGCTAGACCCACCCGCAGCCGAGCGTCTGGCCGAACTGCAGATCCCAACTCTCGTCTTTGTTGGCGATCACGACGTTCCCCAGAAGCTTACTCTGGCTCAGGATCTCACAAGCCAGGTCGCTGGCGCCCAACAGGTCATTGTGTCAGGCGCCGCTCACATGCTTAGCATGGAGCAACCTGAACTCTTCATAAGCACTGTGCTTGAGTTTTTGAACAAGCAGTAAGCCAGTATGCCTCTGCGTTGTGCTAGCTACTTCGCATATCCGTTCCAAAAAAGAACGCTAATGACGGCTCAACCATTACTTTTACAATTTATGAATCAGTAGGTGCGTGAAGATTTCCTACATAACTGTTTACTTCCTGATTTTGGAACGGATATGC
>JBAUOG010000257.1:0-2308 GCA_049579625.1 Bryobacteraceae bacterium | reverse complement strand
AGAGTAGACCGTACATCAACTGTTTGCCAACGCTCAGCAATTGGACGAAGGTTGTAGGATGTCTGTGAGCAAAGCAAGTGGAGCCGGACAAATTGCGAGCGTTTTCCTGCTCAGCCGCCGGCCCGCATTGGGACTGCTCGAAGGCCGCATGATTTCCACGCACTCGGGAAACTGGTTCAACTCGAGATCCGAATCCTTCCCCGGCGGAACAAGCTGGAGCGATTCGGAAACCTTGCTGTTCTCGGTTTCATTCACCGGGCTACAGAAAGAGCAAACCCCGCCGCCGGATGACGTTGAGCGGCAGAGTGATAACTCCCCTCCGCCGCTGGAGTTCACGTGACGCACACGGATGGGAACTAAAGACGGTTACCGATAATTAAAATTTAACGTCCCTTTGCGCGCTCGAGTCGGATTATCGGCTTCCATCCATCGCCCGAGCGCGCAGAGCCAGAGCCGCTCTTATGGCCGCAACGAAAGCCCACTCAATCGTTCAGTGAAAATCGGCGATAAACTTGGTTCGATGACCCCGATACCGCAGCTTTCACTTCCTCAGCAATTGGCCTCACAGGCCGAATTCATCGTCAACAATCTTCAACAGACTGATTACCAACACACGGAGAACATCGATGAGGATCGCGGCGTCTACGATTGCGACTGCAACGGTTTTGTCAGTTTTGTAATGGAGCGTGCCGCCACGCTATGATCCCGAAAGAAACGAGTCAGCTTCGACTCCGAGCCTTCGAATATTACGTGTTCTTCAGTTCGCTTACACCAAGTTCAACGGGCGGCTGGCACCAAATCGATTTTCTGAAGGACGCGCGGCGAGGCGACATCATTGCGTGGCGGTTTCCGCAGATTGAGGAGGGTCATGACACTGGCCACGTTCTTTTCGCGGCCGAGCCGCCGACCGCAGATGATTCTGGCGTCTTTTCGATCCGCGTGTACGATTCCGCGGTTCAGCCACACTTCGACGATACCCGTGGGACCGGCGCAGGAGAGTTTGAGGCCGGAATAGGTTCGGGCGTGATCAAGTTCAAGATCGATGATGCCGGCAGGCCGACGTCGTTTCAGTTCGCACCTTCAGATCAATTCAAGGCTTTGCCGATTGCCATCGGGCGCGTTGAATCGCTACCAGCGATACCTCAGCCCGCAGGCTGAGGAGGGTCGTCCAGACAAGTAGGCCGCCCCCGTTCCGCCGTTGTTGCTCACCCCATTTACAAACAATTTTACGCTGCAAGAACAAATCAACGCGGAAATCGACCAACCTTGGGATGCGCAAGAGATACGCGCCGGCAACTCTAGCCGTCTCGAACGGCGTTCGAGGAGACTTGGCTTTATTGTTTCCTTTCGCTACCGATATGGGACGTTAACGCCCCACGCCGGGTACGCCAGCGACGGATGAGTTATCGCCAGTCGCCGCCCGTGTACGGAAACTGTCTCAGCAGAGAATCCCGTTTCCGGCGGCAAACGCAAGGAGAAGACGGTGGCCGCCTTGACTGTACGAGGCGCACAAGTTCCCGTACAGAGAGGAACCACTCCAACCTGCCGTCAGCGTGCCGTCAATCTCCACCTTTGTGTCCAACTGCGCTCCAGATTCGCATCAGCCGCGAGATATGGACGAGGGCAGGGTTACAGCGTTATCACGAGTGAATCATCTTTGTCCAAAAGGAGCCAAGATGTATCTAGGGAGTGGGCACACCTCCGAGTCCGCTCCACATTCGGGAGCGCCCGAGGTGAGAGCTTGAGCGCTCCCGTTTCAGGTTCAGATCTTTTCGCTGAGACACCTTCAACACAAGCTATCGGATTCCACCAATACCCGGCCCTGACAAATTGTGCTAACCATCCAGAATGGACTCACGGGAGTTCACGCTGTCGATCTCCGTGGATGCGGAAGGTGAATGCTGGGTGACCGCCGATCCGTATCCGAGCAAAGTCGAAGTGCGGCCTCATGCCCGAGCGTGGGATCTGCAAGCATTAAAGAGCCTGTTGGTAGACGATCTAGGGTTGTCTCAACACTTTGCTGACGAAGCTATCGCCGAGGTCCGAAAGTCTGGGAAGTTCACGAGAATCGACTCTTTCCCTGCTGATCTTCGGGATCGATTGCAAAATGTTTTCCAGCAACAGCTACGCAAGTGGCGTCACGTTTAAGAGTTGAGCCAATGGCAAAGGAAGTCGAATCCTTTGGACCCGGCGCTGATGTCGGGTTTGACGCAATCTGCCTCTCAAACATCGATTGCGCAAGCGAGGGTGAACCCTGGGCGGTCAGTTGACCGACTGTGGTCACTGCCTGTCAAGAGCAGTTCGAGAG
>JBAUOG010000256.1:0-1525 GCA_049579625.1 Bryobacteraceae bacterium | reverse complement strand
GACTCTGATCCTGTGGGGGTCACGGCTGCGAAAGCTTTTGTGCTCGCTTGCAAGGCGCCGATTTCCGACAGCGAGGAACCGTGGCAAGATGGCCTCCATCAGCGACGTCCGAAAGCTTGCCGATGGGCACGGGCAGGGCCTTTCCGCTACGCTAAGGACATGGCTTCGATGCATGGGCATGCGCATGGCGGGCACGCCGCGCCGCGGGATTATTCACAGACGCCGCTCAATGTGTATTGGGAAGTGACGCGGGCCTGCGACCTCGCCTGCCGCCACTGCCGCGCCTCGGCGATGTCCACCGCCGATCCGGAGGAGCTGACCTTTGCCGAAGGCGTTTGCCTACTCCGGCAGATTCGCGAGTTTGGCGATCCCGCTCCGACTCTGATCCTGACCGGCGGCGATCCTCTCAAGCGGTCTGATCTGTACGACTTGATGGATGAAGCGCATAAGCTTGGCATCGAAGTTTCGATTACCCCAGCTGCGACCGGCGCACTGACTCGCGACGTGCTGGTGGAACTGCAAGCCCATGGGGCGACTGGCTTGGGCCTCAGCCTGGATGGTTCGTCGGCCGAACGACACGATTCGATCCGCGGCGTACCCGGTACGTTTGACCGGACCATGGAAGCGATCGGCTTTGCTGGAGAACTCAACTTTCCGCTGCAAGTCAATACGCTGGTCTCCGAAGAAACCGCCCCGGACCTTCCGGCCATTTACGATCTGCTGAAGCAATACAAACTGGCGCGATGGAGTCTGTTCTTCCTCATCTCGGTAGGCCGAGGCAAGGTGCTGCAGCCGCTGTCGGCCGAGCAAGCCGAGCAACTCATGAACTGGGTTTACGAGATTGCGGCCACGGCGCCTTTCACGGTTGCCACGACCGAAGCGCCGTCTTACCGGCGCATTGCCTTGGACCGCATGCGCGCGGAGGGTCGAAGCGGCGAAGCGATCAAGCGCAGTCCGGCCTATCGCAGTTTCGGGATTCGCGACGGTCACGGCGTGGTGTTTGTCTCGCAAACCGGAGAGATCTGTCCCGCAGGCTTTTTGCCGGTTGCCGCCGGCAACATCCGGCACGACCGGCTAGCCGAGGTCTATCGGCATTCGGAGCTCTTTCAGGCACTGCACGATCCCAGTCAGTGGGACGACCGCTGCGGTTTATGCGAATATCACGCCATCTGCGGCGGTTCGCGAGCCCGCGCTTATGCGGCCACCAACGACCCGCTAGCCGCAGATCCGCTGTGCCTGTATCAGCCGTACCACGCGCCGAAGGCAACGTAGCCGGAATCAAACAGGCTTTTAGGCGTTGCCGCAGCCGCTTGCTCACGCGCGCGGTTCAGTGCTGGAGTTTTCACAAAGATTCTGGGCAAGCGCTCCGTGGCTCCGAGGCGGAGAGCTACCGTCGCGGCTCGGTAGGCTTTGGAGATGTTGGGGGGGACAGCAATTTCGTACTGAGTGTTGGCACTAAGGGGATGTGCATAAATAAACGCTTCACAATAGCGAAGCAATGCGATATGGTTGAACTGTGGCTGGC
>JBAUOG010000255.1:0-11420 GCA_049579625.1 Bryobacteraceae bacterium | reverse complement strand
GGGCCGCCAAGGCCTCAATCTGCAGGTTGAGCCTCACCGACAACTCAGCCAGCACTTCCGTGTCAATGCGGATGCCAGTTCGCTCCATACACGCCAGCACCGGTGAAAGCGGCAAATCAATCTCCCGGTAGACGCGCTCCAGATCGTTCGCCTCAATCTGCGGGCGTAGAATCTTCAGCACCGCTTGTGACGCCTCCGCCTGCTGCTCCGCCGCGGCGTTCAACTTCCGGTCCAGATAGCGCTCCGACAACGCTTCGGGCGAACAGCCCGCTGTCTCGGCGTTTAGCAGGAAGGCATACAACATCACATCGTCTTGGACGCCGGCAGGCACGATCCCCAGATCTTCGAGCAGCACCTCCGTCGCCTTCGCGTCATGGACCACCTTTGGAACCGAGCCGTCCTCCAGGGTCCTCTTAACGTGCTCCAAGAGCCCGATTGGGACCGCGCGTCCGGTCCCGGTTTTCCAGGAAAGTCCCAGGAAGCCGTTGACTTTATCGACCGTCACCGCCAACTTCGCGTCGGGAGGCCGCTGTGCCAGCCATGCTTCCAGCAGCTCCTGGCTCGATAGCGTCGCGAAATCACGCGTGTGGCTGTCGTCGTCGGGCCCCAATTCCTTGAGCAGACTGAAGAACTCCAGGTCTCGATACAGTTGCTTCAGCGTACTGGTGTCGGGCGACTGCGCCTTCAGTTGTGTCAGGTGCCATTCCACCGGAACATTCGTGTCAATCCGGGCCAGGTTTTTGCTGAGCAGCACTTGATCCCGATTGTTCAACAGGCTTTCGCGGTACATCTTTCGCTGGACCTCGGCGGCGCGGTCGAGCGCTGCCTCGACCGAGCCAAATTGAACAATCAGCTCGCGAGCGCCCTTGTCGCCGATGCCGGGGGCCCCCGGAATGTTGTCCACGGAATCGCCCCGCAACGCCAGCAAGTCCGCTACCTGGCTGGGCTTCACGCCCATGAACTCTTCCACCTTGGCGGCGTCGTACCAGGTGTCGTCCTTCATCGGATTCAGCATGAAGACGTGATCGTTCACGAGTTGCAACATGTCTTTGTCGCTCGAAACAATCACCACCTCTAGGCCTTCTTTTAGCCCTTCGCTTTTCGCGGCGTTAGAGGCAATCGTACCGATCACGTCATCCGCCTCGAAGCGATCGAACTCCAGAATAGGAATCCGCATGGCCTCCAGAGTCTTTCTCACAAACGGGATCTGCTCGCCAAGGTCGGGCGGCATTTCGGTGCGGTTCGCTTTGTAGTCGGCGAACGCTTCGGAGCGGAAGGTCGGCTCACTCGATTCAAAAATCGCCGCAATGAAGTCCGGTTTGTGAACCACTAGCAACTTCCGGACCATGTTGTGGAAGATGTAGACCGCTTCGGTGGAAAGCCCTTCCCCGGTGCGCATCGGCGGTGCCCCGCTTCGAGCCCGCGCGTGGTAGGCGCGGAAAATGAATCCGAACGTGTCGATCAGGAACAGCCGGGGCGTTGGCACTGTCTTCCAGCATAGTGGTCCCGAGCCGCTTAGCCAATTCTCGAACGGACTTCGCCGCCCCTTCCCTGAGGCCTGCTAACCACGAATCAAGCGATTAGGCTCTTAGCTTGTTGCATTATTGCAACACTACATTTCTTTGAAGTTCTTTCTCATCAGGTGATTACACACTGACCCCCGCCGCCTGATAGGCTATTGGTGTCAGAAGATGCGTTACGAAACGTCGATCCGCCAACCGGTCGAAATCAGTGGAGTCGGTCTTCACCACGGAGCACCAGTCAACCTGCGGATCAGGCCGGCGCCTCCTGCCACCGGCATTGTATTCGTCCGTACAGATCTTAAACGCTTCGAGGTTCCCGCCAGCTGGCGTTTTGTGGAGCGAGTGAGCTATGCCACCAGCCTGATGCGCAGCGGCGTTCTCATCTCCACAACCGAGCATTTGCTCAGCGTCTTTTACAGCATGGGTATCGACAACGCTTATGTCGAACTCGACAACCTGGAAGTGCCGATTCTCGATGGCAGCGGCGCCCCCTTCATCGACCTGATACGCGAGGCCGGAATCAAGGTCTACCGGCGTCCTCGCCGTTATCTGCGGATCATCCGGCCCGTCACCGTACAAACCAGCGGCAAGAGTGTGTCTATCCTGCCGGCCGACCAGTTCGAGCTCAAGTGTCACATCTACTTCAACCATCCCATGGTCGGAGAGCAAAGCCTCGAACTAGCGGTCACGCCGGAAGAGTACGCCGCGGAGATCGCGCCGGCCCGCACCTTCGGCTTTGAGTACGAACTCGACCAAATGCGAGACATGGGACTGATTCGTGGTGCCTCCCTCGATAATGCCGTCTGTTTCACTCGAGAGGGTGTCAGCAATCCTGGCGGGCTGCGCTTCCCGGACGAGTGCTGCCGTCACAAGGCGCTCGACCTGATTGGCGACCTCGCGCTAATCGGGAGGCCGATCCTCGGCCGCGTCGTTGCCGACAAGGCGGGTCATAAGTTGCACGCCGCGCTGGTCAAACTGGTGATGTCGGATCCCAGCCTGTACGAGGTCGTGACCTATGACCAAGTGGGCTCCCGTTCGTTGCAGGCGATGGTGGGCTAGCACTAGCTCCACTAGCCTGCGCTTCCGCTCCCGAGGTAATCTTTAGACCAAGTTGACCCAAATCCCCAACCTGATCTCGCTTCTCCGACTGCTCAGTGCGCCGGTTCTCGGCTGGTTGGTGATCGAGCACCGCTTCGGCATCGCCCTACTTGCCACCTTGCTGGCTGGCGCGACCGACTGGCTCGACGGCTGGGCCGCCCGCCACTGGAGCCATCCTACGCGTTTGGGTCTCTACCTCGATCCGCTCGCCGACAAGGCGATGCTCGTCACACTCTTTCTGTGCTGTGGCCCTGCCGGCTTAATCCCCATCTGGCTGGTGTGTCTCGTTATGGGGCGTGATGCCGTCATCCTGGTGGGCGCCCTTCTAGTGCGCTTGATAAAAGGTCCTAAGCGCTTCCTCCCATTGGTCGTCGGAAAGGTCTGCACGTTCTTCCAGATTCTCTCTGTCCTGATGGTTCTGATCCACGGTATCTTTGCCTTTGAGTGGCTGCGGGTTTTGAAAGATCTGGCGTTAGCGGAAACCGCATTCTTTACGGGCTTGAGTGGCCTGGCGTACATACGAAAAGGAATCGAGATGGCCCATGAGCCCGGAGTCAAAACCAGGCGGGGATCGGCTGTTGTCTGATCCGGGAGAGGTCCTGGGGTGGTTCACGCCCGAAGAAATCTTTTGGGATTTCGACACAACTGGCGCGCCAGTTCGGGTGAAATAGGGTAGCCTGTAATCGAGGGAGTGCCGCCATGGAGTCAAACGTTGAAACTTATGCCCCTGCGGGATTGTACGCCCGGGTGGCATGGTTCGCCTTGGCTGGTGCGGTCGGCACGACCGTCATCGGGTTCCGCTTCTCCTTCGCCTTCATTCCTGCTTTTCTGTTTGCCCTAACCTCGGTCTTTTTGTTTTGGCTCGCATCTCGCCCGCGAATCACTGTGGCCGAATCCCAATTCACGATCGGTGAGCGCGCAATCGCTTGGCGTGAGGTGAAAGAGATCAATAGCAGTCGTTTCGTCTCGCCATTGATTCTGGATATTCGTCTCACCAACAATCGCCGCAAACGGCTCGTGTATCCGGGCGAAGCAGGCCGAATCGCCAGGCTGATGTACCAGCTCCGGCGAAACTCGCGTTTGGCAACCTTTGACGGTGTCGCGTACCGCGACTACTGGACCTGGACGTCGCTCGGTTCCGGCAAGGCTGCGGGCACCGTGTCTGACCAGCCGGTCCGCATGGTGAGCCTTGACGACGAAGAGGAGATCGAGCGGCTGTATCAACGGTTGAAGACCGTCGGCCACCTCGACTCCCGCACCGACTCAAAGAAGTAAGGGGACTCGTTCACTCTGTCCCCAGGCATCCACGGCAATCCCTCTAGCCGGCCGCGCCGCGCCGCGCGGCGAGCCATCGCCAGTTCCACCCCAATTCAGACACCATGAGGCGACCCTCCCGGTTACCCGTCACCAAACGCGCCCGTCGCGGTTGCGGTAGTGGGTGCGGCTGCCTGGTGCTGCTGCTGTTGATCGCGGCGATCGTCTTTTACATATTCCGCGTTTCTGTTCTGACGGCGCTGGGCAGTTATCTGGTGCTTGACCAACCCCCCGTCAAAGCTGATGCGGTCGTGGTGCTGGGCGGCGATGAATTCGGCATGCGCACCGTTAAGGCAGCTCAACTGGTGCAGGCCGGATATGCACCATATGCCTTGCTGAGTGGGCCACAGCTTCTGCTGATCCATGAATCCGAACTCACGCTCGCCTTCGCGCTCAAACAGGGCTATCCGGCTTCTCTGTTCCAGCAGTATCTGAATGACGCCAACTCCACTCGCGAGGAAGAAACGCGGCTTGCGCAGGAACTTCAAAGGCGTGGGGCCCACCGTATTCTGCTGGTGACCAGCAATTATCATACGCGCCGGGCCACTTATCTATTTCACCGAGTCGCACCCTGGCTCCTGGTGCAGACCGTTGCTGCTCCTGATGCTTACTTTACCCCCGATAGTTGGTGGAAGACTCGGCGAGGGCGTAAAACGTTCGCGCTTGAATGGCTGAAGACAGTGGCAACCTGGCTGGGCCAATGAGGTGAGGCTCAAAGCACAGATCCCAGCATGAGCGCCGGAGTGCACAACCACGAATGATGAAAAAGGTTGCGGCATTTTCGTCGGAACGGCGCGCTCCTCAGCTCATCGGGGACGCCCCGGATTGATGTCATGCTCACTTCCAGCGTCTCAAAGCGCCGGCGGAGCGCCAGCTCGCCGTGCGCGCTGTAGGCGTGTCCCAAACGCGACAAAGCTCGTCAACCGCGGGCTTCCTAAGGCCTCCCAACCAAGTATTTTCGGAGCAACCCCGCGCGTCGCTCTCCGCCTCGGAGCCAGCAGGCAGTGCCCGACATGTGATCGTACTTCTGAACTTGGGTACTAAGCTGAAGATAGTCTGCGAGCATGTTGAAATCCCTCTCCACGCTGTGGCCCTATGTGAAGCGGTACCGAACCGGCCTGCTCCTCGGTCTAGGCGCGCTCGTGATGAAGGACATTCTCGGCGTATTGCTGCCGTTGATTATCCGCAGCGGCGTCGATTCACTGACTCAGGGCTTCCGCCTGCAGCTCGTTCTCCGGCTGTGCGGTTTCCTTGTCGGCGCGTCGATTCTGAAGGGCCTGTTCCAATACTGGATGCGCGTGATCATCATCGGTATCTCACGCGATATCGAATACGATCTACGGAACGACTTGTTCTCCCACCTGGTTTCCTTGTCGCAGGATTTCTTCGGGCGTTACCGGACCGGGGACATCATGGCGCGCAGCACCAACGATCTGAATGCAGTGCGCATGATGCTCGGCCCCGGGGTCATGTACTGGACCGAGACGTCGCTGACTCTGATCCTGGCGCTCGCAATCATGTTGGGGGTTGATTGGAGGCTGACGCTAATCGCTCTCTCCCCGGCGCCGTTGGTTTCCCTGGCCGTAGTGCTGTTCGGGCGCCGCATCCATACCCGCTTCGAACACATCCAGAGCATGTTCTCGGACATCAGCAGCCGGGTGCAGGAGAATCTGGCCGGCCTGCGCGTCGTCCGCGCCTATGCGCAGGAGGACGCCGAGGTGGCGAAGTTCGAAACCCTCAACCAGGACTACATTCGTGAGAACATCGGCTTGGCCCGTATCCAAGGCGTGTTCAACCCAATGCTGCAGACCCTTATCGGCGTGACGTTCCTGTTGGTGCTGTGGGCAGGAGGCCGTCAACTCTTGCAGCACAAGATCACGTTGGGCAGTTTTGTGATGTTCAACACCTTCATGGGTATCTTGATCTGGCCGATGATCGCCATGGGCTGGGTCGTCAACCTGATGCAGCGGGGCACGGCCTCACTAAACCGGATCAACGAAATACTGAGCCAACGATCGAACATTGCGCCGCCAGCAACAGGTCTGGCTGACCCGGCTGACTATGCCGCCGGCATATCTTTCCACGATGTCTCAGTCGAGTTCGGCGGCCGCCGCATTCTGCAACATATCTCCCTGAGAATCACGGAAGGAGAGACCCTGGCGATCGTCGGCCACACCGGCAGTGGCAAGACCACGCTCGTCAATCTCATCCCTCGCCTCTTTGACCCTGGTTCCGGCGTGGTTGAGTTCGGAGCAAAGGGAAGAAGCGCGAATCTTCGCCAGTTTGATCCGGAAGCGCTTCGACAGCAGGTCGGATTTGTGCCGCAGGAGACGTTCCTATTCAGCGCGACGCTATCCGAGAACATCGCTTGGGGTTGGCCCGACGCCCCACGGGAGCGAATTGAGTGGGCGGCGGAAGTCGCCGGCCTGGGTCCCGATCTAGCCACCTTCCCCAATGGCCTCGAAACCGTCATCGGTGAACGCGGGCTGACTCTCTCCGGCGGTCAAAAGCAACGCACGGCGATCGCCCGGGCCATCCTCCGCAATCCTCGCATCTTGGTCCTCGATGATGCCTTATCCAGCGTTGATACACTCACGGAAGAAATGATCCTGGCCGGGCTGGCGGGAGTGATGCGCGACCGTACCACAATTCTGATTTCTCACCGTGTCTCGACCGTGAAGAACGCGGGACGGATCGTGGTTTTGAGTCATGGCCACATTGTTGAAGAGGGCAATCACGAAGAGCTGCTCCGCCGCGGCGGGTACTATGCGGACCTGTACCAGAAACAGTTGCTCGAAGAAGAACTGGAGATGATCTAAGGAGCGCGTAACATCATGTTGACACGACGAAACTGGATGGAACTGGCGGGCGCTGCCGGGCTCGCTTTAGCCGGCAAGGAGCGCCTGGGCGCTCAAGCGATCGACATGGGTAGCGGCGTCACGATCAGTTTGGGCATCGCCTCCTACTCGTTCCGCAAATACACGCGGCAGCAGTCGATCGCGATGGCGAAGATCATTGGCACGCCCTTTATCAACATCAAGGACTTCCATCTGAAGATGGACAGTACGCCGGAGCAGATCGATGCAGCGCGCAAAGAGTTCGCCGACGCCGGCATGATCATCGTGGGCGGCGGGAACATCTCGTTTCCCGATTCGGATGACGACGCCAAGCGCCGCGACAAGTTCCAATACGCCAAGCGGGCAGGAATGCCCCTGATTGTCTGCGCTCCTACCCACACCACATTGCCGAAGCTCGAGAAGCTGGTGAGGGAGTTCGACATCAAGATCGCTATCCACAATCACGGTCCCGAGGACCCGAACTTCCCTACCCCGCAGTGCGCTCTCAAGGCTGTCAAGGATATGGATCCGCGCTGCGGCCTGTGCATTGACATCGGCCACACAGCCAGAACCGGGGTCGATGTCGTCGAGTCCATCGGCGAAGCCGGACCTCGTCTGCTCGACATGCACGTCAAGGACTTGAAGGACTTCAGCGCCAAGGAAAGCCAGTGCGACGTTGGTGAAGGGCGGATGCCGTTCCCGCAGATCTTCAAACAGCTGGTCAAGATGCGATATCCCGGCTACGTGAACCTGGAGTACGAGATCAATGAGACGGATGTGCTGCCAGGGATGCTGAAGAGCTTCTCTTACATGCGCGGTGTCCTGGCTGGCCTGAAAGCGGCTTGAGCCCGCCTCGCCTAAGCAACGTCCTAAACTAAGACGCCTGCCAGGTCAGGCCGGACGCTTCGATGCGGACTTCCGGCAGCTCGATCGTGGTGCGGGTTCCCTTGCCGGGTTCGCTGTCCACCAGCATTCGATACGAAGATCCGTACAGTACCCGCAGCCGCTCATTCACGTTACTGACGCCGATGCCGTGTTCAAAGAGACCAGCGAGCCTGGTTTCAGAGATGCCGACGCCGTCGTCCTCGATCAGAATGCGCAGGCGATCGCCATTCAGCGAAACCTTCAAGCCCACCATGCCGCCTTCCACTTTGCTGGCCAGGCCGTGCTTGATGGAGTTCTCAACGATGGGCTGCAGGATCATGCTGGGCACCAGCCGGTCAAGCGTCCGCTCGTCGATCTCTTTGTGGAATCTCAGCTTATCGCCAAAGCGGACCATCTCAATGGCCAGGTAGTCGTCGATGAAGGAGATCTCTTCACGAAGGGGCGAGAAGGCGTCCGCTTTCCGCAGCAGTCGGCGCAGGATATTGGACAGCTTGTATACCATGCCGCGGGCCTGATCCGGGTTCATGCGAATCAGCGTCGACACTGAATTCAGCGTGTTGAACAGAAAGTGAGGATTGATCTGGTTGGTGAGCGCGGCCAGGCGCGCTTCCGTCAGACTGGCCTGCTGTGCTTCCAGCTTCTTCTCGGTCCGGAAGCTGCTCCAGATGCGAATCGGCAGCGACACGGAGAATAAGGTCGAGATAGCCAACGCCGCCAGCACGGTCGGGCTGCTCAATTCCGAGTTGCGCGCCACGGAGAAGGTACTGTAGTGGTCTTTGAACAGCAACAGAACCGCCAGTCGCAGCAACTCAGCCAGAACGATGGTGGCGTTGCAGACCAGGTTGAAAGCGGCCCGTTCCACCAGCTTGCGTTGGATGGCACGCCGTTTGCGGCGTAGCGCCTGTTTAATCAGCTGATATAGGTTGAGGTCGATGAACGCCGAGAAGTGCCAGATGTCCTCTTTCTCCGGCGCCAGATCGCGCATCAGTCCGCCCAACACGCCGCAGGCGGCAAACAGCGGCATGGACATGAGCTGACCGTCGAACATGTCGGGCAGCGAGACACAGATCCCCGCCAAAAGACCCGTGGCGTAGCCATCCAACATGCCGGCAATGATGGCGCTCTCCAGCGCCAGGTCGATCGCCTGATAGGCGTTATGGCTGAGAATACGGGCTTCTGAGCCGGCTCCAAAGATGGCGGCGATGACTAAAGCCAGCTGGATTCGTTGGGCCAGCGTGCGCTCATCGCTCAGGATCAGATGCTGGATCCGGCCAAAGCGCATTAGTATGCTGGCGACGGAAGCCGCCACCGCGAGCTTCAGCAACAGCGTAACTAACTGTTGTTCTTCGAGCATGTTGCAGCGGGAGCCATGAGGTGAATCTCTATAATCTTAAGAGTACGCTGCCAGCGAGGCTATTGGTTCCGCTCGCGCATCCAAAGCGTAGAGGACGATTTGCGACAGTTCAAGCTCAACAAGGTGGCCGAGGCCGACTTTCCCAGCCGCTTCGGACACTTCCGTATATTCGGCTTTGAAGGCATCAAGCCTCAGGAGACCGAAGAAGCCGTGGTTCTCACGCTGGGCGATCTGTCGCCCGAACTGGGCGCGCCGCTGGTTCGGATTCACTCGCAGTGTCTCACCGGCGACGTGTTGCACAGCTTGCGCTGCGATTGCCGCTCACAGCTTGAACTGGCGCTTGACCAAATAGTCGAGGGCGGACGCGGACTCTTGATTTACGAACACCAGGAAGGCCGCGGCATCGGCCTGATGAACAAGCTCCGCGCTTACGAACTACAAGACCACGGACTCGACACCGTGGAAGCGAATGTGCAGCTCGGCTTTGCGGCGGATCTTCGCGACTATGCGCTGCCGGCGGCGATCATCCGCTTCTTCGGCATTCGCCAAGTCAGGCTTCTGTCGAACAATCCGGACAAGGTTGCAGCCCTCGAGAACGCGGGCATCGAAGTAGTGGAGCGCGCGCCGATCATCGCGCCGCCGATCGACACCACCACCGAGTACTTGAAAACCAAGCGCGACAAGATGGGTCACATCTTCTGAGCAGGCATCCGAGGCACGACAGCAAGCTGTGAAGACTCCAGCACTGAACCGCACGCGTCAGCGAGCGGATGCCTTTCTGAGCCGCCACCGTGAGGGAGCGCACTCGCAAGGCTGAGATTCCCCCAGATTTCCTGTTGCTTCCTGCACCTTCGGAGCCACAGTTTTCACACAAACTCTGGCACTGACGCTCGCGGTTCTTTGCAGAAGCTACATGTGTTCACTGCCGGACATTTACTTCCGCTCATAAGTCACCTTGCCATCAAACACCGTTATTTGCACTTTGGTTTTAGCTATGGCGACCGGATCGATCAGCAGGATATCGTCGGATAGCACTACCAGGTCAGCCAGCTTACCCGGTTCGATGGAACCCTTGATCTTTTCTTCAAAGCTGGCGTAAGCCGAGCCCATGGTGTAAGCCCGAATCGCTTCGGCTACGGTGATCTTCTGCTCAGGCACCCAGCCATCCGGATGTTTGCCGTCGAGGGTCCGGCGCGTCGCGGCCGCGTAGATGCCCATCAGCGGAACCATCGGAGCCACCGGCCAATCCGATCCGAAAGCCAAGCTCGCGCCCGTGTCCAATAGCGTTCGGAACGCATACGTACCCTTGGCGCGCTCAGGGCCAATGCGCTTCTCGGCCCAGCGTCCATCGTCAATGCAGTGATAAGGCTGCATGGACGGGATCACATGCAGCTGGCCGAAGCGCGGAATATCGGAAGCCTGTAAGTGCTGGGCATGTTCGATGCGAGACCGTCGATCGCGCTGCCCGTGCTCCTTTTCCAGCCGTTCGTAGAAGTTCAAGATCGTGTTGTTGGCTTTGTCGCCGATGGCATGAATGGCAATCTGCAGGCCGGCCGCATCGCCCTCTTCGATGCTCTTCCACATCTTGTTGGGGTTTACCAGTTCGTCGCTGGCTAGGCCCGACGTGTTTGGCGAATCCAGGTAAGGCGCGAAGAACAGCGCCGTGGTGGACCCCAGCGATCCGTCCGCAAAACCCTTCAGGCCGCCAACGTGCAGATGATCGTTTCCAAAGTCGGCTAGGATACCGACGGAGGCCTGGTTATTCCATGTCGCAAGCGGTTGGTGGCCCGAAACGCGAACATGCAGCTGCCCCTGCTTCAGCAGCATTTGGTAAGCACGCAGTGCATCGCGCCCAGCGGACATGTCCTGAATGCTGGTGACTCCCTGCTCCGTGGCATACTTCTGTGCCGCCATCATCGCCTCTTCGATCTGGTGCACCGAAGGCGGAGGCATCGCCTTATACACAAGGGCTTGTGCGGCGTCTTTCAAAATGCCGGTCGGATTGCCGGAGGCATCTCGAACAATCACCCCGCCCGGGACGTCTTTCGTGTCCTTGTCAACGCCCGCAAGCTTCAAAGCCGCTGAATTCGCCAATGCCATGTGGCCATCCAAGCGGTTGACGAACACAGGCGTGTCCCGCGTCACCGCGTCAATCAACTGCCGCGTTGGCAAGTCAGCCGGTGTCCAGTTCTCGTGGTCCCAATCGCCGCCCGTGATCCATTGACCTTTCGGGGTGTGGCCTGCAAAGGCGCCGATGCGGTCGCGAAACTCGGCTTGGCTCTTGGCGTCTCGCAGTTGAACGCTCGAAAGATTGGATCCGCCGTCGAAGAAATGAACGTGCGCATCGTTGAAGCCCGGCACTACTCGTTTACCGGCCAGGTCGATTACCTGCGTATTGCTCTGCTTGAG
>JBAUOG010000254.1:0-4932 GCA_049579625.1 Bryobacteraceae bacterium | reverse complement strand
AACAGAGGCAAAGAAGGTCCATTCATTAATTGACAAGGTATACAAGCGGAAGAACTTGGAGATGGCCTGGGAGAAAGTCAAGGCCAACCGGGGCAGTGGGCGAACATCACAAAATGGGGGACACGTGAAGCTGCTTTGTTTTCGGCCCTTGCTCTTACGGCTATATACGCCGTAAGATTACACATGGCTACTTCTCCTGAAATCCCACCTCGGGTCCGTCAACTGGCCAGCGAATTGTCTCAACCCCAACCCATGCGACGGGGCTCGGTCTCCGAACGCTCGATTAGGTGTGGCAAGACGGGCTGCGCCTGCAACAAGGATCCCAAGGCCCGCCACGGTCCGTACTTCAGCCTGACTCAGGCCGTGTCAGGTAAAACGCGGTCGCGGTTTCTGACCGCCGAGCAGGCCACGGTGGCCCAGCAGCAAATTGCGGCCGGGCGTCGGTTCCGCCATCAGGTCGACACCTATTGGGAAGCCTGCGAGGAGTGGGCCAATGCCCAGATGGAGCTTCCGCCAGCGGCCTCCTCCGAGGAGGTCCAAAAAGGGGGCTCCAGACGGAGATCCAAAACGACATCGTCCAAGAGATTGAAGCGCTCTTAGGCGACCAATCCGTCCAGGATCTGGATTTCGAAGCACTGGAGATGGCGGCCCGGCGGCAGGCTCTGCGTCTAGCCGCCCGAGCGCTGGAACAACAGCTGAACGCCGATACCACCGACCATGCGGGGCCGGACCTGCCCTGCGCCTGCGGAGGACGGGCAGCGTATCATGGTCGTCATCACAAGACATTCGAAAGTGTCTTGGGGCCTCTTCATCTAGAGCGGGCCTACTATTACTGCGGCCAATGCCAGAGCGGGTTTTGCCCACGCGATCGCCGCCTGCGGATGGAACTGTTCTCGCTCACGCCGGGCGTGCTGCGAATGACCGGCAGCACGGCGGCCTTAGTGAGCTTTCAGGAAAGCAGCGGCCTACTGCGTGAACTGGCGGGGGTTGAAGTGTGTGCGAGTCAGGTGGAACGGGCCGCCGAAGCGCTGGGCGCCGAGATTACCGACGACGAATGCAGGAGCGTGGAGCGGATGGGCGAATTGGCTCCGACGATGTATCTGGGGATGGACGGTACGGGCGTGCCGGTGCGCAAGTCCGAAGTGGTGGGTCGTTCGGGTATTCCCTAAAACTTCTTTGACGTCGGGAGGCTTGGCTCGAAGCATGCAGGGTACCGGGCCAGTTCAGCCCTCTGCCTTGCGGAGGACAGCCCGCCGGATATAGGGTGGCGAGGGAAGCGCGATCGCATTCGCGCTCAGACAAAAGAGAGAATAGAATCTAAGGAGATTACTCCATGACCTTTACGCTGCCGGATGAGCTCCTTCGGTCAACCGGAATGACCGAGCCTGAGTTGCGTGCTGAATTTGCGCTAGCCCTGTTTCAGCAGGAACGGTTGACTCTAGGACAGGCAGCCATTCTCGCCGGGCTGCCACAACTGGACTTTCAACGTCGTCTTGCAAGCCGGCAGATTCCCCTGCACTACGGGATCGAGGCGATGCAGGAGGATCTGCAGAGAGCGAAAAGGCTTAGCGGATTTTGATTGTCGTTTCCGACACATCCCCAATCCTCAACCTGGCGGCGGTGAACAAGCTCCATCTGTTGCGGGATCTTTATGCGGACGTAGTAATCCCCCCGGCGGTGGAGCAGGAACTCGTCAGGAATGGGATTCAGTTAGAGCCGTCGTGGGTACGCGTTGTAGCAGCAGAGGACCAAAACGAAGTTGCAACGCTACGAGAGCAACTCGATCCGGGTGAGGCCGAAGCCATTGTCGTCGCGGGCGAACTCAATGCAGGACTGCTGCTTTGTTGATGAGAAGCGTGGCCGCCACATCGCGATCGACCGTGGTCTCGAGGTGATCGGTCTTCTGGGAGTGCTGGCGGAGGCCAAAGCACGGGGCCTAATACTGCGATGCCGGCCGACTCTAGAGGAGATGATTCGCGTTGCCGGCTTCTGGATCGGAGACGACCTCAAGACCCTCTATCTGCGTGGCCTTGGCGAGCTTTGATTCTGGCGACTTGCCATTCTGCGGCTCTGCCGAGCCATAGTCCGCAATATGGTTCGCGGCACACGAGTTCTTCGTGTTGGTCGAGTGCTCGATCGATGGCACGGCTTGGCCTCCTTAACCCCGTTAATGGGCCTCCAGAGACGATCGCGACGACCGGACCCTGGCCAGCATTACCCGTCAAGGCTGCCGCGAGCGGTAATGCTCCAGCACCTTCGGAGATAATTCTCGCATTCTCCGCCATGAGCCGCATCGCTCTCCTCGTCTCTTCCAGACTGACGACGATGCAACCATCCACCAATGGCTTTATTCGCTGCCACATGCGCGGAAAGACGCTCTGACCGCCAGCACCGTCTACGAACGAAGGCTTCCAATCCGTGAATGCTTGAGGCGATCCCATTTTGAACGAGAGCGCTACGGGAGCGGCCGTCTCCGGTTCGGCACCCCAAACCTTGACATTCGGTTTGAGCGCCTTGATAGCGCTAGCGACACCGACGACGAGCCCGCCGCCGCCGATGCTGGCAATGACTGCGGCAGTGTCGGGTTCATCTTCAAGAATCTCCAATCCTACGGTCGCATGCCCTGCGATGAAGTTGTGGTCGTCGAACGGATGTACAAACTTCCCTTTGAACCCATAAGAGACACCACGGCTTGATGTCCTGCTTGCCAGACCTTCATGCAGTCGAAGAAGCCCTCGACAACAATCACGTCCGGCCCTGTCACGCGATGAAGACTGAACAGCACCTGGCTCTTGCGGAATCCAGCCGGCAGCTTGTACCTCGGCTCACTCCCGTCGATGGAGCGTCCCGCGTACGCCACCAGCTCTCCCCGTTCGTTGTGAATCGGAATTACCAGTCGCCCACTCATGGAGCCGCGCCCCGAGAACATCCTAGCAGCGGGGAACCTACCAGGCTCGATCGCTCGATCGAGCCCATCTTCCAAAGCCGTGCGCCCGCTTGACTCTGTGTCTAAGGCCACAATCTAACGGCGGCAAACTTGCTGAGTTTAGACTTCGAACTAGCGAGCCGATACACCGCTCTCTGAAGCGCAACATAATCAGCGCTATCCATTCCCACGGCTTCACCGCCAGAGGGAACATCGGGGGCGTCAGACATACGTTTCAATTCCTCGATAAGCTTTTTATCAGTCTCGGGATCGCGCGACCTCCTCGGTTCTTCTTTCATGCCCCGCCACCTAGGCAGATATTTATTCCACATCCTCGTCGTGATAAAAGCATCGTCGTCTGGCGGGCACGCGGCGAAATTGTTCAATCCCGTTTTCAGCACAGCCTCTGGCAGAACGGAATGGTAGTCCACGAGCCTCTTCATATCCTCCTTGAAATCGTTGCCGTTCACAAAATCCTGCATCCGCCCGAGGAAGAGCGGAACAATCTGGATATGAAAGTTGTCCTTCGACGTGAAGACGGAGCAGAACGGCAAATAGTAGAGATAGGCGAGATCGACCTGATGGCTCGGCTTTACGTTGCGCAGCAGCTGCGTCGGAAGCACGAGGCAAAAGAAGATGTTGACCGTCAACAGAAACACAAAGTACGGAACGTGATCGCGAAGGTTTGGGCGCCGCCCACCCCGTCGGGCGAAGTGCGGATTGTGATCAGTTTTTATAACAACTTCGAGATGGCAGTCCCGCTGGCCGAGGGATACGGGAGCGACGTGCAACTATTTGGATGCCCCAAGGGAGGAACTGACCTCTGGCGCATCTCACGGCAGGAGCTTTACCTCGACGATGACCTAATCCCCTTCGCCGTCATCCACTGGCGGCATTCGGTTGAGCGCATAATCCTTATCGACATCCTGCCGGGAGCGGGTGGGTCATTGAAGCGGGTGCAATAACTCACTTCCACTTCCTCATCTGCTTCCACGCCTGGACGAGCTCTTGAATGAAATGCGCTGGGGGAATGCCGTTCCCTTCAAGTCGGCATCGCGAATGGGAGATCCGATAGAAGTCCTGAAGCGCGGTAACGCTCATCATGGAGAGCTTGCGCTGGAGGTTGGCTAGGGCGTCGCGGGACACAGTATTGCGGAGTTCCAGATGTCCTTGCGAGATCGATCACGACGTGAGTCAAAAGGTAGGCGTCTCGGGCCTAGGCTGCTATTTGTCATCCGACGCCCTCCTCTTCACAGTTTTCCTTGAAGATGCTATGCTTCCAGTGCATCCAGCCAGAGTTGATGATGAGTGCTGCGCCTCTGCGGCCACGCGGTCGTCCCTCGTACTCTTTTCTTGAAGCCCTAACTTCCTAAGAAGAGAAATGCATCGGCTTCAACAGCCGCCGTTACCACACCTCTATGACCCAACCATTCACATTCAAAGCCCAGAGTCTATACGGAGCCTACGCTGCTGATGCCGACGTCTGTTCGTATGGCTCGTGCTTCGATGAAGCGGTCAATGCTCTCACCGACGAGCTCCGCACGCGAGATCTTATCGCCGCAAAAGCAGACCGCGAAAGGGGCGCCGATGAGCACTCCTGATCGACCATTCCGCTGTCCGATTTGTCGTCGCAGTTTCAGCTCGCACAGCAGCCTGGTGAAGCACATGGACGAACACACTCCGCCGCGCCGTTGTCGGAATTGCGGCAAGCAACTCCGCGATCACGAATTTCATCGCTGCTGAGCGGGTTTCCCTAAGAGTCTCTCTTCGGACATTCCCCGACTGGGTGTGCAGCCGGGGGTTGCCCGCATGGTAGTCATGGATGCTCCCCGTGAATCGCGTCACTCAGATAATCAGTTTTGAACGACCCGCTCGCGTCTAAAATACAAGAATTCGCTTCTTGCGCGATCGGAAGAGTGAGGTGAGCAATGGCGTGCGACCCCGAGATACTGAGCGTGGTACCCCTTTTCAGCTTGTTGGATAAGGACGAACTGGCTGTGTTGGCG
>JBAUOG010000253.1:0-3723 GCA_049579625.1 Bryobacteraceae bacterium | reverse complement strand
TGCACCATCTCGAACATCTGACGGCACAGGTCGTCGAGACCCCGGCCGGCCAGCCACTCGCCCTTGTTCACGCACACCCCCCTGGGCTCGTCGTGCTGGATGTTGGGGTGCCAGATGGGCGTCACCCAGTGAAGTTTTGGCACCTCTGACGGGAAACCGTCGTCGCAATAAATCTCAACCTGGTGCTTGAATTGGTAGATTGGCTCCAGTGTTTGTGGATCGATACCCACGATCCCTTTACACAGAAAAGTCACCCTGTAACGTTCCGGCTCGCTGCCTGGATGGCTATCGACCGGCTCGACCCGGACGTTCTCGCTCTCCTCGTTCAGCAACATCAGGCGCGCCCGCTCGGTCGACAGGCGGGCCTGGCGGGGGTTCGATGGCTGGGCCAAAGCTGTTCCCATTACCGTAATGCTCCCACGCCGGCGACTGTGCTACGGATCACCGACAGCCGATGACCGTCGCGCACCCCATTCTCGTCGAGTGTGCGCGTCTGCTCTATGGGGCGTCCCGTGTCCTTGTTATCTATGCGCCAGTTAATCGGCCGCCCTTCCGCATCGGTAGTGGGAAGGCGCAGGCCATTGATCAAGCCACGCATGAACTCTTCGCCGCTCATATCCGATGGAGCCTCTACCTTGTGGTTATCACCTCCTTGGGTGAATACCTCCAAAGTCATATCTGAAGTCAAACCCGGACCACTCGAAGACATAAAACCCTCCTTTTGAAAGCCAGCAACCTTTGTTCTTCAACGTCCGCGCCGCTTGGAATCGCCTAAGTGGCGTCCCTGAGGGCAGCGCCATCAAACGGACATTTACCTCTTACCAACTCCAGGCTGCACCGAGTGTGGACCACATGAGCCGAATTCAGAGTGCAGACAACCGTCTCTGCCTGCGCGATCAACTGCATGCCGCAGGCTGGGCAGTGTGCTTGTTGACTGTGAATCTCAAGATCGGGCTCCGGTTCAAGGTTGTGGAATCGCACTCGCGGCGTTTTCTCCACGGGCGCGGCAGGCTTCCCAATGGCTCGAAACGCGGCGATGATCGAACAGTAGCGTTCCCTCACCCACGCGAGGAGCCGCTGTGCCCATGCAAAACGATCCGGCTTCCGGTTTATGAAATGGATCCTTCCGTTCATCAAGGCAACCGTCTATTCTTTGCCGGGTGCCGCCGGCATTGGCTGGATCGCCTCGGGGAAGTGTTCAAGATCTCCCGTCAATTCATACCAAGCAGCGCCGGTCTTACCGCGTACCTCTAGGATGTCCAGCCGAGGAATTCCCAGCCCGCTCAGCGGGAACGAGGCATAGGCTTCACTCCCGCGCACGATGTGGGTCGTGTGCAAAATCCGAGGCTCATCACAACCCGGGCAGCGAGCCTGCTCATCAGTCAGCGAGCGTACGGGCCTCCCCAGCACTTCCGCGGAGTTGCATTTAGGGCACCGCACTTCTGTGACGATCTCGCGCCCTAGCTCGAGCAGCCCATCCTGCCCCGTCGCATACCGGAATCGAGCCAAAATATCCGAAGCGGAAGTGGTGTCGGCGGTGAACTCCGGAACCTCAGTTACCGGGCCAAAACGGAAATGACCGTCGCATCCGTCCTTCCGGTCAAGCGCGGTAGCGTAGATGTCGTTGCACTCGCTGTTAACCACCAACCGCTTGCCTATCAGAGCACGCTTGAAATCACCGTGCAACAGCTTGACGCCTTCCTGCACCTGCATCGCACCGACAATGGAGCCCATTGTCGACGTGGTGGGAACCTTGCCCAGGGCGAGGTTCTTTACGGCAATGACCCGGCAAGAGGCGATTTCGCTAATAATCTGCTTCTCAAGCAGAGTCATGTTGCATTCGTAACACGGTCCAAGATCGGGCGCGTAGACGATTATCTCTCCAAGCAGGTTCTCCATGGAGCCATCCACCCACGGTTTACCAAGCCTTTCGCACATCCGGTTCAGGGAGCGGCGCGCCAGGCGGCTGTCAAGACAAGAAAAGATCATGTCCATGCGCCGAACCAGGCCCAAGCCGAGAATCTCATCAAGATCGCCGTCAAGAGGCAATATCGGGACATCTGCGTTGACCTCGCGCAGTCGCTCGGCGAGTATCTTGGCCTTGGAGCGTCCGTGGTCGCTCTCTCGAAAAAAGATCGAGCGCGAGAGGTTGGCCATCTCCACTGTGTCCCGGTCCAGGATGGCGATTGCCCGCACCCCCATCATGACAAGGTTCTTCGATACCTCGTTACCCAGCGCACCCGCGCCGATCACGAGCGCACGCGCACGGCGCAGCTTTTCCAGTTCCCAAACAGAGCTAATCGAGAGCGCATGGTATCGATCCTTGGTGTGATCAACGAGGTGTAGAGCACCCATTAGAAGGCTCCGAGTGCGAAGAATATCACTTAGTTACCCAGAGAAGTCGGACCGGCGCCTTGGTGCCGTTCTTTACTTTAAAAGCAAGAAGGTTCCAATTATTCTCGGGGCGAGGGGAAACTAGAATCGTGACTCTTTCGGGGTCCAAGGCCACGACCGCGCACTCAATACCGGGTAAGGAGCCAGTGAGCGCTCCGAGGTTCGCTTGGCGGCCGTGAATCGATACGGTGGTATCCCCTTTAGCAACTCCCGTCCACGTGAGAACTCCAGAATGCTGCCGGCCTTTTTCGCTCTGGAGCTGCTGCTGAAGACTGGCGTTAGCCTGCTGTAACGCTTGTAGTTTCTGTTGCCCTGCCGCGTTTTCCTTTTGCTGCGCGGCCAGTTCGCTTTGCACTTCAGGCAGCTTTTGCGCCGCAAGTCCCAGCTTTTTTATCTGTTCGTCTTTGCGAGCACCGTCGGCTTTCAATTCGTTGGATTGAGCTGTAAGCAACGCGAGGCGCTTGTCTTTTGCGGCAATCTGCGCCGCAAAGTCGGCTTGCTGTTTTGTTGCGGCACCGTCCCTCTCAGCGGCCTCGTTCCGTAGCTGGTCGCGCTCGTGTTCCAACTGCGACACATGGGTTGCCATGGCGGCGTATTGGCTCTTCATCGAAGCAGCAGTTGACTGGTCAGCCTGAAGTGCCGCCTTGGCTTGACTCTCAGTGCTGAGATAGCCCGTGAGATAGCCCGCGATTCCCGCAACCGGAATAAGGGCGAGCGCAGCCCACAGCAGCCAGGACCGCTTGCGCGGGGGAAGCGGGATGATCGGCGGCTCGATAACCGGGGGAGGCTCCGGAATAGAGGGTGTTATTCGCGCGGCGGGCCGAAGGTAAAGGTTGTGGCCCGTACGAACACCGTTCTCCAGCAGGGTCCTCTTCGGCTTCAACGGGCGCCCGGTGTCCTTGTTGTCCGCTTCCCAAACAATGGATTTGCCACCATCGTCGGTCTCAGGAAGTCTGAACCCTTTCCTAAGTTCCGCGATAAACTCCTCCGTTACGATGTCATCGGGAGCAGTAATGTCATGCGATTCTTTGCCTTCGGCATGAATGCGTAACACTATCTCTGCCATGATGTTTCTCCCTCCCACCGAGCGATCCTAAACGTTGTCTATTGGATCGAGAAGCACCCTTCGTGATTGTGATGGCTTCTCATTGCCGCAGCCGGGATCTTAGTATAAATCAGTTTTGCAAAGCCCGCTGGCAATTTCCTAGCTCTGCAATTTCCTCGCTCCTTACTGGTTTCCGTGCCATCGGCTCGGGTTATTTGCTCAAACGCTGTTCTTTATGTTCAGCAGCCTGGCGTGAATACATTGTCACTGGGAGACGGTAGACC
>JBAUOG010000252.1:0-2287 GCA_049579625.1 Bryobacteraceae bacterium | reverse complement strand
TAGGGATGGCGGCTCCGAAGTAGATCTTGAGCTCGGCGGTGCGAAGCAGCTCGAGCCGGAACTGGATGTCGGCGACACGCTGCGCGAGGTGCAACTCGAGGTCGCCTACGGGATGAAGATCCTTGACGATGCCTTCGACGAAGCTCTGGTAGCGTTCGAGTTGTTCTTCGCTGAGATGCTCGGTGAGGTCTTCGACGAAGAGGCCGTGCCTGACGGCGTTCTTCGAGGAGGCCGCGCGGCCGGCGTCGCTACGAGGGCCGGTCGATTTCTGCGCATTCTCGCGATTCGCCCGGGTCTTCGCGTCCACTTCAGGGCCGTCATTTGAACTGGAGCCGTTTCCTTTCTCTGCGTTGTCGGCCGGTGGAGCTGGTTGCCCAGCGTCTGTTTGCGGCTGCTTCGATTCGGGCTTGGCCGGATTTTGCTTAGTCGTGACATCGCCCTTGACGTCAGAGCGGTCTTTCAATAAATCAGACATCTGTATCCCTCAGTTCGTGAAAAAGTGACGGGTGCTCCCGCCTGAACCATGAAATAGCATTGGGTATGGTGCCGGGTGCGGGATGCGGGGCTCCGGCTGTTGAGTAAATCTGTTTTGATTCAACGGTTTAGAGCTAGAAAAGAAATTTTGGATGCTTGTGAACGAGATAGCGGGTTCGCTACAACGGGTAGGAAGAAAGGGAGCGAGACGCTGGGGCTCTCGGATGCGGCGAATCGACGAGAGCGTCGATTGCGGGTCTGGGACCCACCCTACAACGGCCACTGGTTGCCCAGCGTGGCCGAGGGCGCTAACTTGTTGAAGCTAAAAGAGGAGACGAGCGGGCGAGAAATCGGGCAGTTTGTTGGTCGATTTGACGGAATCTCACGAACTGCCTACACTCGACCTTTTGGGCGGATCGTGCGCGACAGAGGGGTGCCACTCAGAACCGATGAGCACCAAAAAACCGGCAGCGTTTGAGCGCTGCCGGTTCGTGATTTGGAATTGAGTGGTCTATTAGAAGCGGAGCGTCCCGGAGAACTGTAACCGCCTCATTGTTCCGCCCCCGGCAATAGACGTTATCTGGCCGACGCTCGCACTCTGAAGGTCGCCATTCGGCCCGCCAAGATTCGTGTGGTTGAATACATTGCTCGCATCGGTACGCAACGTAAATCCGATGCGCTCCGTGAAGTGGAATGTCTTCATGATGGAAAAGTCCTGCTGGATGAAGATGGGACCGTACAGGACATTGATTGGATAGTTTCCAAACGTATTGGCCTTCGGTATCAGGAAGGCCGCATTCAGATTGCCTTGATACCCGAGTGAAGTAGGTGTACATGCGAACCAACAGAATCGATTTCCCGTTGATCCGGCATACGGATTGCCTGCCCCAAGGTCAGGCCGGTTGTTCGGGCCTGTGTTCGGTTGCCCGCCCCCGAGCCCGATATTCGGTCCTGAGGTTTGCAGATTGCCGTAGTTTTCAAGCGACGGCGCGAACGGAAAACCGCTGTAGTAGGTCATAACGCCGCTCATCGTCCATCCGCCCAATGCCGCGTCGACGGCCCTGTTGACACTGGCGCCGTATTTCCTCCCGTGGCCATACGGGATGTCGTATGTCTGCGCGATGGTCCATTGCTGTTTCGGCAAAGTGCCGGTATTCCCCTGCCCCATGGCGCGAGGGCCGTATAGGAAGTAATAATTCGAATCGTAGGCCCAGCCGTCTCCATACTGGTTCTGGTAGGTGTAGCTGCCCTGTAACCCCCAACCACCCCAATTGTTGATTCTAAACGAAACCTGCAATGCGTTGTAATGCTCGTTTGAGCAGTTGCAGTAATACGACAAATCTTGCGTCCATCCATACAACCCGTAGTAGGGCCTGCCGAGGTTGGTATTGGAATTTCCAGGAATGAAAACTGCTTCATTAGGATTGGTCGTTTGACCGGTACCGATAAATCCGTGTCGATTCGAATTCCCGACATATGCGGCCGTGAGCGAGATCTTGTTCGTCACTTGGCGCTGGAGGGCGAGATTGTACATATAGGTCGTCGGCAACGTCACCTCCGGAGGCCGGAACTTCGGGTTGACGCCGTTCGGCAACAGGAACGTCCCATTGGGTCCCACCGTCACGGGCGCCAGCGTGGAAGGCCCGTTGGCAAGCGTGAACACGGGAGTGAAGTTGTTAGGAGGGGTCGTGTTTTGGTTCGAAAGTACCGGCGGATTTTGAGTCACGTTGTGGCCGAATGTCGACCCGAAAGTTCCCAGATCGTAGCCCCATCCATATCCGCCGCGGATGACGGTCTTGGAGTCGATCTGATA
>JBAUOG010000251.1:0-6443 GCA_049579625.1 Bryobacteraceae bacterium | reverse complement strand
GTCAAAACACTCGGCCGGATTCGCCGGTAGCAATAGGATGTGTTTCGTATCGCCATGGGAGGCATACGCACATTCCAGTAGATCGGCCTGCTGCGTTCTGGTCGGCATCCCGGTGGACGGACCGACGCGCTGTACGTCAATCAGAACAGCTGGGATCTCTGCGTAGTAGGCCAGCCCCAGCAATTCATTCATGAGCGAAACACCGGGCCCGGCCGTCGAAGTGAACGATCGCGCGCCCATCCACGAGGCTCCGATTACCATGCCGATCGCCGCCAGCTCATCTTCGGCTTGCAGGATCACATAGTTGTTTTGGCCCGTCTCCGGATCCTTGCGATACTTTTCGCAGAACTCTTTGAACGCATCCATCACCGACGTGGCCGGCGTGATCGGATACCAAGCCGCTACCGTCGCGCCCGCATAGATGCAGCCCAGGGCTGTCGCCGTGTTGCCATCGATCAGGATCTTATCGGTATTCTCATCCATCTTTTCGAGATGGAACGGCAGCGGGCACTCGAAGTTCTCCAGCGCATAGTTGTAACCCAGGCTCAGCGCCTTGGTGTTCGATTCCCGCAGCCCCTTTTTCCCTGCGAATCGCTCGGTCAGCAGTTCCTCAACCACTGCCATATCGATACCAAGCACAGCCACTAGCGATCCGGCGTAGGCGATATTCTTCATCAGAATTCGCTCGCGCGGTTCACGGAAGTTTTCCGTGCACATCTTCGCGAACGGCACGCCAAGAAACTGGATATCCGGCCGGCTGAGCGAGCGGTCCAGCGGGTACGACGAATCGTAAAGCAGGTATCCACCCGGCCGAACTTCCTGAATGTCCTTCGCATAGGTCTGCGAGTTCATGGCGACCATGAGGTCGTAGTCGAGTGCCCGGGCCGTATAGCCGTCTCGGCTCACTCGGATCTCATACCAGGTAGGGAGTCCCTGGATATTCGACGGGAACAGGTTCTTGCCGGTTACCGGAACACCCATGCGGAACATGGCCTGCATAAGGAGTCCATTGGCGCTGGCGGAACCGGTTCCATTTACATTGGCCAACTTAATGGCGAAGTCGTTTATGCGCTTACGCAACTGTTCGTGCACGCTGTCTTTCCAGGGTAGGGAATCAATAGTTCAAACTTCTGCATATCCCATGCAGCGGTTGGGCAGCGCTCGGCGCAAAGCCCGCAATGCACACAGACGTCTTCGTCCTTGGCCATGATGCGGCCAGTCTGCGGCAACGGATCGGACACATACAGCGCCTGATCGAGATTCAAAGCGGGAGCCGAAAGCCGCGTCCGCAAATCGGTCTCTTCGCCGCCTCGCGTAATGGTCAAGCACTGCACCGGGCATACGTCGATACAGGCGTCGCATTCAATGCAGCGCTTCTCCGTGAAGACCGTCTCGATGTCGCAGTTGAGGCACCGCTCCACTTCCCGAGCCGTCTGCTCGGCCGTGAAGCCCAATTCCACTTCGACATTCAACTGCTCAAAACGCTCTTTCAGGTCGACGTGCCGCATTTTCTGCCGCATCGCCGGGTTGTAGTCGTTGTGATAGCTCCACTCACTGAGGCCCATCTTCTGGCTCACCAGGTTCATGCCCCACGGTGGGCGCTCGCTTACCGGAGCACCCTCGCAATACTGGTGGATCGAAATGGCAGCCTGATGCCCGTGCTCAACCGCCCAGATGATGTTCTTCGGACCGAACGCCGCATCGCCGCCGAAGAAAACCACGGGCCGCGTCGATTGCATGGTTTTCTCGCCCACTACCGGCATGTCCCATTTGTCGAACTCGATGCCCAGGTCGCGCTCAATCCACGGAAACGCGTTCTCCTGCCCGATGGCCAGAATCACATCGTCGGCCGGGAAGAACACCGTGTCGATGGTCTTCGAGTGTTTCGCGCCCGCGTCCCACTCCACACGGTCGAACTCCATGCCCATCAGTTTTCCGTCTTCGATGACGAAACGCTTCGGAGCATGGTTCACCAGGATGCCCACGCCTTCTTCCTCGGCATCTTCCAGTTCCCAGGGCGATGCTTTGAAGTAGCCGCGTGGCCGGCGCGCCATAACTTTGATGTCTTTGCCGCCCAACCGGCACGACGACCGGCAGCAGTCCATCGCCGTATTGCCCACGCCGATGATCAGCACGCGCTCGCCAATCTTGTCGATGTGTCCAAACGCCACCGACTCCAGCCAGTCAATGCCGATGTGGATACGATCCGAATCGTAGCGGCCCGGCACCTCCAGGTTCTTCCCGCGTGGCGCACCACTGCCTACGAACACCGCATCGAAGCCCTGCTTCAGCAGCCCGGCCAAACTCGACACCGGACTGTTGTAGCGGATGTCGACGCCCATGTTCAGGATGAAGTCGATCTCGTCCGCCAGCACGTGCTCCGGAAGACGGAACGCCGGGATGTTGGTGCGCATCAGCCCGCCTGGTTTATCCTGCTTCTCGAAGATCGTTACTTCGTAGCCCAAGGGCATCAGGTCATTCGCAACCGTGAGCGAAGCCGGTCCTGCTCCGATGCAGGCGATACGCTTTCCGTTCTTCTTCTGCGGGATCTGGGGCAGCAGATGCTCGACGTCGCCGCGCAGGTCGGCCGCCACGCGTTTCAGACGGCAAATCGCCACCGGCTTTCCGTCGACGCGTTCACGCCGGCATGCCGGCTCACAGGGCCGATCGCATGTTCTTCCCAGGATTCCCGGGAAAACATTCGACTCCCGATTCAGCATGTATGCGTCGGTATATCGTCCCTGAGCGATGAGCCGTATATACTCAGGCACGTTGGTGTGAGCTGGGCAGGCCCACTGGCAATCTACGACTTTATGGAAATAATTCGGGTCTTGAACGTCAGTGGCTCGCACGTGTAACCATCCTACGACCTTTCTACGGGGGGTCGATCTTGCTGACTAAAAACATTGTATACCCCTCCTGTAGTATTGCCTTTTAGGGCGCAGTGAAATAATCATCTAGAAAGACGGAGAATCCTTTGGCCATAACGGTTGGAATTCCGCGGGAAACGTTCCCTGGTGAACGTCGCGTTGCAATCACGCCCCGGCATTGTGAAGTTTTGAAGAAGCTCGGTGTTGAAGTCCTGGTCGAGCATTCAGCCGGCGTTGAGGCCGGATTTCCGGACGACCAATATGTCGCCCGTGGTTCAACCCCGGCCACCCGCGAGGAGATCTTCGCCAAGGCCGACATCATTGTCCAGGTGCGAACCTTGGGCGCGAACCCCGACGCGGGCCGGTCGGACCTTCCGTCGCTACGGCCGGGCCAGACATTGATTGGTTTCGGTGAGCCGCTCACCGCTATGAAGGAAGCCTCCGATCTCGCCGCTACCGGCGTTTCGTATCTCGCCATGGAGCTGATGCCGCGCATCACCCGCGCCCAGAGCATGGACGCACTCTCGTCCATGGCCACTGTCGCGGGCTACAAGGCCGTTTTGCTTGGGGCCAGCGAATTGCCGAAAATGTTCCCGATGCTCATGACCGCCGCCGGCACGATCACGCCGGCCAAGGTGTTCATCCTCGGCGCGGGTGTCGCGGGCTTACAAGCAATCGCCACCGCCCGCCGTCTGGGCGCAGTTGTCTGCGCCTACGACGTGCGTCCCGCCGCCAAGGAGCAGGTTGAAAGCGTTGGCGCCAAGTTCATCATGCTCGACGTCGATTCCAAAGCGTCGGAAGATAAAGGCGGCTATGCCAAAGCCATGGACGAAGAGTTCTATCGCCGCCAGCGCGAACTTCTCACGGGCGTTATCGCGGAGCAGGACGTCGTCATCACCACAGCCGCTGTGCCTGGCCGCAAAGCGCCCATTCTGGTCACGGCCGCCATGGTCGACGCCATGCCGCCCGGCTCCGTCGTGATCGATGTTGCTGCCGAACGCGGGGGCAACTGCGAAGTTACGCAGCCCGGCGAAAGCGTGTTTCGTCATGGCGTCAAGGTGCTCGGTCCACTCAATCTCCCCTCCACTGCGCCCACTCACGCTAGTCAGATGTATGGCTCCAACATCACGTCGTTCTTGAAGCTGTTAGTCAAGGACGGGGCCGTTGCCTTGAATCTGGATGACGAAATCATTCGTGAAACGCTCGTCACCCACGACCATAAAGTCGTTCACCCTCGCGTTTCGGAAATCCTGAATGCCGCCCAGCCGGCCACAAAGTAGGACAGTCAATCAATGAAATCGCTTGAATTTGGAATTTGGGTCTTTATGCTTGCGGCCTTCCTGGGCTTTGAGCTGATCAAACGTGTTTCTCCTCTCCTCCACACTCCGCTCATGTCGCTGACGAACGCCATCTCGGCGATCGCCGTTGTCGGCGCCATCCTCATCACCGGAGCGGAACATGCTTCTACACTCAGTCGCGTGCTGGGCTTCATCGCCGTGGTCGCGTCCACTACGAATTTAGTCAGCGGCTACCTCATTACCGACCGCATGCTGCGCATGTTCAAGAAGAGGGAGCCAGTTAAGAAATGATCGAGACCATCCTTCCGGCTCTTTACATTCTCGCCGCCATCGGCTTCATCCTCGCCATCAAGTGGATGAGCTCACCGGAAACCGCCCGTCGTGGCGTGTACGCGGGCGAGATCGGCATGTTGCTGGCCGTCGTCGGCACCCTGCTTCGCTTTGAGGTTGTCAGTTATCAGTGGATCTTCATCGCCTTCTTTATCGGTTCCGCCGTCGGCGTCCCGCTAGCCTACCTCATGCCGATGACCGCGGTTCCGCAGCGGACCGCGCTCTCGCACGCTTTTGGCGCTCTCGCTTCGGCCTTGATCGGCACCGCCGAGTACTATCGCGAAACGCCGCACGGCTTCGTCATGGTCGCGCTCGTTCTGGAAACGCTGCTCGGCTTCCTCACCTTCACCGCCAGCCTCATGGCGTTCGGCAAGCTGCAGGAGGTTCTGCCTACCCGGCCCATCACTTTTAAGGGTCAGAACATCGTCAACCTGGGAATCCTCGCCGCCGCCGTGGTGCTTGGCATCATCCTCATCATCTCTCCCGAAAGCACGTATCTGTTCCCCATCTTCATGACGCTGGCGCTCATCTTCGGCGTGCTGCTCATCGTGCCCATCGGCGGCGCGGACATGCCCACCGTCATCGCGCTGCTCAATTCTTACGCGGGCCTCTCGGCCAGCGCGATGGGATTTGCGCTCGATAACAAACTGCTGATCATCGCCGGCGCGTTGGATGGTTCGTCGGGCTTCATCCTGGCCGTCATCATGTGCAAGGCCATGAACCGATCCTTCTCGAACGTCCTGTTTGGCGCATTCGGCACCCTGCAAACCACCGTGGCTGGCAAGGGCGATGCCCGTCCGGTGCGCTCCGCCAGCCCGGAAGACGCGGCCGAGATTCTCGGCGCCGCTCGCACCGTCATCATCATTCCCGGCTACGGCATGGCCGTTGCCCAGGCCCAACACAAGCTGCGCGAGATGTTTGACGTCCTCACGAAGCGCGGCGTCGATGTCAAATTCGCCATCCATCCCGTCGCCGGCCGCATGCCTGGACACATGAACGTGCTCCTAGCCGAAGCCGACGTTCCCTACGACAAGCTCGTGGAGATGGACGAGATCAACTCCGAGTTCCCGATGTGCGACGTGGCGTTGGTCATCGGCGCCAATGACGTCGTGAACCCGGCGGCGGCCAACGATAAGAACAGTCCCATCGCCGGCATGCCGATCCTGCTTGCTCACCAGGCCCATACCGTCATGGTGATCAAGCGCAGCATGAACCCCGGCTTTGCCGGCATCGATAACGAGCTTTACTACATGGACAAAACGCTAATGCTCTTCGGTGACGCGAAATCCTTCGTGACGGGTATTGTCAAAGAACTCGGCGCGGGAAGACACTAAATGCGCTGGGAGCCCCGGTCTCGATCGGGTCCAGCGCCGGAAAAAACGAACCCAAGCAGGGCCGGGGCAGCCTACTGGCCCGGCGGTTGACTTTTTGCGAAACGAAGTCGTGGTCACCTCCTCATAGGCGGCGGTTGAGTGGTCGAACTCAACTGCTGGATATAAACGAGGTATCCGGTTTTGGCAGATATTCAGCCAAGAGCCCGCGAGCCCGGTTGTACCGTGCGCGGGTTTTTGCGAAACGAAGTTGTCCATGGCCGGACCCCGCCTACACGGGGCGGCTCAGATACCCACCTCCTTGAGCTAAGCATTCGAACTCAAATTGCTGAATAGATAAGGCTTACTGCGAGTTTCCGGGAACTCTGCCGGGGACGGACCCGGCGTGCGTGTAGCCTTATGAGATCTCCGCGAAACGAACTCACATGAACGGTTGAAATGTGCACCCTGCCTGCGCCGGGTGAGGTAAATAACCCGCGTTAGTTAGGCCGGTAGAGTCGAGGATGGGCGCGAGAACCGGCGCTTGTGGCGCGGCCCGTTTCCCATCCCCGCTCGTCAAACCGGACGTGCCCATTTAGGGCATCCGGCTTTCCGACTGGCTTCATCGGAGACTC
>JBAUOG010000250.1:0-8322 GCA_049579625.1 Bryobacteraceae bacterium | reverse complement strand
CCGCACCGCCCAGCAGCGCGGAGGCCCAGCCGCAGCGCCCCGCCGACAAGGACACCGCCGAAAACTACGACTTCAGTGACGATCCCCTCGCCGACTTCGATGGCGGTTCCAGCACCATCCGCGTCCGGCCCGGCCCGGTCCGCACTACCCTCATCCGCCCCCGCCCTCGCCCAGCCACCGTCAAGCCCCCGATCACCGATTGCGGCTCGCTGTTCGAGTCCCAGACTATCGCTGAGTTCGGCGGTAAGAATTTCGGCCCATGGGATGGCGCTGCAGTCGCCAAAACCGTCGACGCCACCTTCCAGGCCTGTCCTCTTGCGTACGTCAGTATCAGCGTACGCGAAAAGTCCTCCGGCGACGATCCCCACGGGGAAGCAGTCGAGCGCGCGGTCAATCTCGAAAACGACCTCGCAAACCGCATCGGCCCTGACAAGTACACGCCCGATCACTACTACGCCGGCTCTATGTCCTCGGTCCCGGGCAGTTCCGACTCCGCCGAACCCGCCGAGATCGAAGTCGATCTCGCCTCCCAAGGCAAGGTTTCTCTCGGAACCGGTGGTGGACCGGTCCCTCGCAGTCCTTCGCCCGCACCCACCTCCCAGATCAGCGGCCAAGTCGCCGTCGGCGGAGTCAGGCACCTCTACACCACCCCCGCCGGCCCTAACGATGCCCTGCGTGAATGGGTAGTGCAGGCCCAGGCCGCAATCACCAAACAGCTCCACGCCAAGAATCAGAGCGGCCGCGAAGAGCAGCTCTTCGTGCAGGCCCAGTACAGCCTCACCACCAAGCAATGGACGCTTGCCGTTGGCGGCCAGGTCGCCGAGGTCTTCCAGCTTTCCGACACCCTCCAAGCGAGCTTCTTCGCCCAGCTCCAGTTCGGCCAGAATGTCAGCGCCGGCCAGGCTCAGGGCGCCGGTGCGGTGGGCGCCCAATTCCAATGGCAACCATCCGACCACTTCGCCGTCATCGGGCAGGCCGCTGGCGGCCCCGTTTCCCAACCCGGCGGCCCGAGTTCAGTCGATCTTGGCTTCACCATCTCCATCCAGGTGATGAAGTGATCGCCACACTTTTGGCGGTTTTCGCTCACTGGCGTTTTGCCTCGGGAAACGCCCTGGCGATTTTCAGCGGGCTGCGAGCATCGGTCTCGTTGTTTGAGAAGGGAGCCGGGCTCGAGAACGCCGATGTCCGAAGTCAGTTTAGAAACCAGGCTGAAGCAGACTCCTTCGCGCGCAGTCCGTAACGCTCTTGCGGAGAAACCAACGAGCGCATCTGAGCTTGGCAAGCCGCCGTCGCCTGCCGTGGCTTGGCGCCGCGCGCTCGGCAATCGCGCCATAGGACGCATGCTGCAAACGAAGCCCGAGATGAATCAGCCGGGCAGTGCCTGCGAACAGGAAGCAGACCGTGTGGCGGATCAAGTTGTGAGGTCCGTTCTGACGCAACCGGGCCCGGCAGCCGACTCGCTCCCGGGAATTCAACGAAAGTGCGCGCCTTGCGCAAACTCAGAAACCAGCTGTTCGAAATGCGATGCCGAGGAGAAGGAAGTTCTCCAGAGGAAAGAAATCGCTTCTGCGCCGGTAGCGGCGCCGTCCAGCGTGCACGAGGTGATGAACTCACCGGGCAAGCCGTTGGACTACGGCATCCGCGGATTTATGGAGGAGCGTTTCGGGCGTAGCTTCGGACAAGTACGCATTCACGACGACGAGCGAGCCGCGTAATCTGCCCACGCCGTCGGGGCGAGGGCATACGCCCTGGGTGGCCATATTGCTTTTGCCAGAGGCAATGATCTCGGCTCGACCGAAGGACGGCGGCTTCTCGCCACGAGCTGACTCACGTCATCCAGCAGGGGTAGGCTCCCCCATTCTCAGCGGAGGTGGAGGCTAACGGCTTCTCGGCTGCCGGTCTCACTCCACAAAGAGTAATGGTCTCTGGCATGATTGGTGGTCGCAAGCTGGCCCGGGCGCCGGCCGGCGCTACCAGTCCGAGCGCGACAGGCAAAGTCGGCTATGTTGCCATCTACTTCGGGCCGCAGGAGGAAGTCATCGACCTTCACACCGATGACGGCCTCTTCCGTTATCACTTAGACTCACACTCAGACTTGGCGCCGGGTGAGTACTCCGCAACAGTCAACATCGAGAAGAGCAACGTTTCATTCACTCTAAATGTCGAAGCCGGAGATTTGTTCGAATTCTCCTATAAAGTTGAAGCGGGAAAACCGAATCCCGCTACCTTCTTCAAAGGACAAACACAGGTGACAATCAGCGTGGTGGCCGATGATCCGCCTCCAGTCCACAAGACTCAAGATCAACCCGAAGATTCCCAAGATTCCGATGCAACCAGCATTACGCCGGAAGAAGCGCTCCAACGTTGCGAGTCGGGCGACCTTCCCGGAGTTAAGGTTTTTCCCTTCCGCGGCACCCGATTCGGGGGCGCGCCGATTACCGCGCACCGCGATGGCGACGACATCATCGTCAAGTCGTACGTCTACGTCTGGTCCAACCCTGACTTCAAAGCGCAAACGCGAACCCTGCCGATTGAGACCTTCATCGGCGGCATTCGCCTGAAGCGGAATGAGCTCGTACGCGTACACACCTACGAGCCGCGGTGGTATCACCTGAACATTACTGGATCCACCTCCGGCGACATCGAGAACGAATTCTGCGTCACGGGAGAAGGAATGCTAGAGATAGCCCACCGCTCCGACATCGCCGTGGCGCTCAATATTGGACTGACCGTCATTGACGCGGCAACGCTCTTCGTACCCGTCGGAAAGATCGCCACAATCATCGGCAAGCCCGTCGTCAGCGCCGTGGCCCGGTCGGGGAGCGCACTCTGCGAGCAGGAGGCAGACCGTGTCGCGGACCAAGTCACGCTGGTCCGTCCTTGCGCCACCGGAATGGGTCGCCGACGCGCCCCTCGGAATCCAACGCAAGTGTGCCTTGCGCGATCTCGGGATCGAGCTGCTTGAAATGCGATGCCCACGAGAAAGTATCGTGGACATCGAAGCGAAGATCGCCGCTCAGACTGCCGATGAGGGCCGACAGGAGCACTTACGTTGGCGTCCGCGCGGTTCTGGTTCACGCCATCGACGACTCGGCACGCCGTTTCTATTTGCACTTCGGTTTTGAGGAATCGCCGGTCGATTACTGTTGCTCAAGGATCCAAGGAAAGCGATCATCGAGGAGTCGTAGTAACCTTGGTGGATCGTCCATCTTCCGGGAGTCTAAACGGTGAGAAGCTTGATTGGGAAGACATTTGGCGCTAGTTTGGCCCTGTTGGCGGCTACGAGTTTTTTGCTAACGGCCGGTGTTCCCAGCAACAGGTCTCTCACGTTTGCGTTGGCGGGCGCGGCAGAGGAACAAGCGACTGCGGGACCGTCGGCCGAGGCGAAACAACTCAACGAGAAGGGACTCGAGCATCTCAAGAAGAAGGACTTCGATCAGGCCATTCAGCTTTTTCGAGACGCTCTGGAACGGCAACCGGATTATCCGGAAGCGCTCGACAACCTGGGAAAAGCGCTCGATGCAACTGGTAAAGACGATGAAGCCGTCGCCGACTTCGATAAGGCGCTGAAACTTGCGCCGCAAGATGCCTCGGTTCACTTTGATAAGGCGCTCGCTCTCTACCACGAAAAGAAGCTGGACGAATCGGTGGCCGAATACCGAAAGGCCATCGAACTGCACCCCAATTTCCCGGAAGCCGAAAACGGTTTGGGTGCTGCGCTGATGAGCCTCGGCAAGACGGACGAAGCTATCGCCGCTTTCCGGAAGGCCGTTGCCCTCAATCCAAACAACGCGGATGCTCTGAGCAACTTAGGCGGGGCACTCGTGGCTCAGAACAAAGCGGAAGAAGCGATTCCGTTCTATCGAAAGGCGCAAAAGCTTCAGCCTCAATTGCCCGACATACTGGAAAGCTACGCACATGCCTTGGGCGAGGCGGGACATACGAATGAAGCGATTGCCGCCTATCACAAACTGGTAGCGAAACACCCGGATCAGCCAAACGCCTGGGCGCAACTGGGCCATCTTTACTACAAGTCCAAACGCTATGACCAGGCATCTGCCGCGTTTCAAAAGTCACTAGCGCTGAAACCCGACCAGCCTGACGTCGCACTTGCCTTAGGGATGAACCAGTTGGAACAAGGGAAGACAGCCGAGGCAATTCAGTCGCTCGAACGATGTCTCGCTCTAGAACCAAACAATTCTCATGCCCAATACGCGTTAGCGAGCGCTTACTACGGGCAGAAGGATTATGCGAAAGCCGCCAACCACTTTGAAAAAGCCTTGGCACAAAAGCCGGACTACGTTGATGCGCTTGTCGGCCTGGCGTCAAGTCAATTCGCTTCCAACGAATTTGACCGAGCGATAGCGAGCTATCAAAAGCTTGTTCCCCTGAAACCGGATGATCCGAACATCCAGTTCCACCTGGGAACCGCGCTCTACAACAAAGAGAAGTATCAGGCGGCAGCCGCGGCCTATCGCGAAGCAATTCGCCTAAAGCCCGATATGGCTCACGCGCACTACAACCTGGGTATGGCACTGCTCCGACTGAACGATTCCAAATCCGCTCAAGCGGAGTTCGCCGAGGCGCACCGTCTTGATGGGAGCCTGAATCCACCCAAGTAATCCAGGATCAAAGTGCGAAGCTGCGGTCGCGAGCATTCACTTGCGGCGCGCGGTGGATTCCCAAAAGAAGCCTAGCGCACTCGCAACCTGCGATATCCCGAGCAACATCGACAAGCGATTCTGCTTCTCTTGAAAAATCGTGATCGGATATCGGAACAAATCGAAATAGAATGGCAACGGCTCCAGGGAAATGCGTCCTTTCGCCCGCCGGGCTTGCAGGAGGCGGTGCCGGAATGTTCCGCGTCCGTAACCAAACTGCTGCCGGCAAAACGCGCGGAACGTAAGAGGTTGACTGTGCGCTACGACGACTTCGCCGCGAAAACAATCTCCAACGCTCGGCGTCCATCGTCCAGCGTGCAATCCACGGGGCTATCGTCGCAAATGGCCCCAAGGGAATGCTGCCACTCCTCGCGATGGGACGCTAGGACATCGCCGCCGTAACGCAGTTGCGCGAGACTACCCGGCAGTTCTTTGAGCGCTCGCGTGAGTGCCTCAAGACGGGCGCGCCCGTTACCCGGAATACTGCTCGACGGAGAAATGGCGAGACCATCGAAACGATAACAAGACACCTGCAGGCGGCGGTGCCGTCCATAGATTTCTATCTTGTTGTTCTCGCCGGTCCGCTCCGAACACAGGTGGCGGAGGCCAGCGCGCCGTTCGTCAACCTCGCCGTGACCGTCGCCGTTTCATCGTCCCAGGGCCCTGACCGGCTGGTCGCGAAAACCTCTTCCACTTCGGTATCCAGCAGAAATCGCCACAGATCGAACAGGTGGATTGCCTGATCGAAGAGAGCGCCTCCTCCAGAGGACCTGCGTTTTTGCCACTCCGAAGGCGTCTCGTGCGCACTCGCAAACACGGTGCGGACCGTCTCCACTTGCCCAACAGCTCCCTGCCGCACCAACTCTCTCGCTTGTCGTATGAGTCGGTGCCATCGGAAGTTGAACCCCATCAGGATCTTGCTTCTGGACTGCACGGCCCGCTTATGGAGGCGGTCTGCCTCGTCGTCCGCCGTGAGCGGCTTCTCGATAAACACATGCCTTTCCGCGTCGAGCGCAGCAAGAGCGGCCTCGGCATGAAACTCAACCGGAACGCATACCGCGATAACATCCACGTGGGTTTTATCCAATAGTGTTCGAACGTCGGGATGGCGACCGGGAACGCGGAATTGATCCGCGGCACTCTTAAGCCGAGTTGCATCTTGATCCGCCAGCGCCACCACCTCTGTGCCGGGCAACCGGGTTAGGGCGGGAAGGTGGCGACAAGAGGCCTTCCGCAGCCGATAACGCCAACTCTGAGAGGCCTTCGCATATATGACCTTAACGCATTAACCTAGATACAGTTGGACCCCGCCGGGTGACAGGCATTTCTTAGCGAAGAGTCCGCCACGTGCTTTGGCAATCGCGCGCGCAGCCGTCGCGGCTCGGCAGGCTTCACGAAGGCTGGGGCGGTCAGCAAAGCCCGTCCTGAGGCCCGCAAACATTGGATGAAGCTCATGCCACTGAACCAGAGAGACTTTGGGACGTTGCCGCATCTGCTTTGTCCACGCGGCGACGGGGCTTCGGCGACGAGATGCGGAGATGTGTGCGCGCCTTTGGGACACAGGTGTGCGCCGGTCGGTATCCGTTTTCATCATCGCTCGTTATGCATTTCGGCGCTCACGCTGCGATCAGTGCCGGGGGCCCGGTTGGCTTTGCGGGAGCGCCACGGTCCTGGCTCCGTTGGGGGTTACAGAACGATAGCCGGGTGATACACGTTCGGAAACTTGAGTTCGCCGATCGCGATGAGTTCGCCGGAGTGCGAGACGGCCTTCACGAATGGCGCTCCGGGCGTTACTACGAATGGCGATGTGCGGAATTCCCTGCCTTGGCGGATCTGCGCTTCGGTTGTGGCGTCGACGTAGGCGGCGGGAAACTGAGGCAGTAACGTACTGGCTGGAATCACGGCTTCACTAAGCCTTCCCTCGGCTGCCATTTGAGTGAGGTCATCCAGCGATCGGGCGCGGGAAAGATCGAAGTCCCCGCTGCGAGTACGGCGCAGCTTAGCCAAAACCGCACCGCAACCCAACTGCTGACCGAGATCATGAGCGATGCCGCGAATATAGGTACCGGCGGAACAAGTCACGTTAATAGTCAATGAATCCGATTGTTGGGCGTTGACGACCAGTTCGCTGATTTCCACCTGAACCGGCTGCAGCTCCACATCAATCTTCTTGCGCGCCAGCTTATAGGCCGGAACTCCTTTGACTTTCTTGGCGGAGACCGGCGGAGGCACCTGTGAGAACGATCCACGGAAGCGATTCAGCGCGGTTCGCACAGCGCAAGGGTCCGGTGTGGCTACGCCGGTTGAAGTAACTTCGCCCTCCACATCATAGGTATCTGAAACCTTGCCGAAGAGGATCTCCGCCTGGTAGGTCTTCAACTGCTTACCGTAAAACTGGGCGAGCCGGGTAGCCGATCCAACGACGAGTGCGAGCACACCGGTAGCCATAGGGTCAAGGGTTCCTAAGTGTCCTACCCGGCGCGACCCGGACAATCGACGCCACGCATTCACGATGTCGTGACTCGTGCGGCCCGCCGGTTTGTCGATGATTACTAATCCGTTCATTCCCGTTTTTTGACCGATTCCGTGGCTGCCACAGACGGTTGATTCCTTCACGCGAGACCGATGCCGCGCAGCGCCAGCGCATATTACACGATCACAATGCGAAAATCTTATCTAGGCCGGAAGCAAGCTGAACCGGACGGCGAGGAACAGGACCACTTGGAAGAAGAGGTACTCGGCAAGGCTTACGATGGCCGGTTGATGCGCCGGCTACTGACGTACCTGAAGCCGTATCGCGCAATCGTAGCGGCCTCGCTGGTTTTGCTGCTCTTAGACTCTCTCCTACAGATTATCGGACCGCTGCTAACAAAGCTAGCGATCGACCGCTATCTGGTTCCCTCCCCACACCGCACAACGACAATTCTGGACAGCTATTTGTCCCAGGACGCATACACCGGGCTCTCGCAGATCACAGGAGTTTATCTGGCCGCCCTTTTGTTTGGGTTCCTTTTCAATTTCGGCCAGACGTACATGATGCAGTGGACCGGTCAGAAGGCTATGTTTGACTTGCGCAAGCAGCTCATGAGTCATCTTCAGCGCCTGGATGTTTCCTACTTCGACAAGAACCCGGTGGGCCGGCTCGTAACGCGAGTGACGACTGATGTGGACGTTTTGAACGACTTGTTCGCGTCGGGGCTGGTCACCATCGTGGGCGACTTCTGCATGCTGCTGTTTGTTTTGATTGTGATGTTCAAGCTCAGCCCCGGGATGACAGGGCTGCTGCTCGCCGTAATGCCCGCGGTGATCCTGGTGACCATCCAATTTCGCCGGAAGGCTTCACAGAGTTACCGCCGGATTCGCCTGGCAATTGCCAAGATCAATGCTTATCTGCAAGAGCATGTGGCCGGGGTGGCCGTGCTGCAGTTGTTCAATCGTGAAGATCGCAGCAAACGGGAGTTCGACGAAATCAACCGCGCCCACATGGACGCTTTCAAAGACGCCATCATCGCGTACGGGTGGTTTTATCCGGTGGTGGAGTTCCTGGGAATGCTTTCGCTCGCGATGCTGCTGGCATACGGCGGCTTTCGGATCCAGCAAGGAGCGTTGAAGCTGGGCGTGCTGGTGGAGTTCTTTCAATATGGGATGCGCTTCTTCAAAC